>JBAXET010000047.1:0-19067 GCA_037140275.1 Ferruginibacter sp.
CTCAATTTATGAAGAAAAATCTGTTTCTCTTTTTCATTCTGTTACATTCAGTATTGCTGTCGTTTTCACAGTTAAAAAGTCCGGATGAATTTTTAGGCTATCCCTTAGGTTCCAAATTTACACCGCATTTTAAAATTGTAAATTATTTTCAGCAAGCAGTTGCTGCTATGCCTCAAATGATGCAGTTGAAACAATATGGCGAAACCTATGAAGGCAGGCCTTTGTACATGGCATTTATATCAGCGGCTAAAAATATCAGTAATCTTGAAAATATCCGTAAAAATAATTTGCAGCTAACCGGTATTGAGGCAGGTGCTCCTGATAATAGTGCCATACCCATTGTTTGGTTAAGTTATAATGTACATGGTAACGAAGCCAGCAGCAGCGAAGCTGCAATGCTAACTTTGTATGAATTATTGCGTGCCGATAATGCCCTGCATCAAAAATGGCTGAACAATACAGTGGTGGTAATTGATCCATGTATTAATCCTGATGGAAGAGACCGATATGTAAACTGGTTTAATAGTGTGGTTGGCGCGACCGCTAATGCATTGCCTTATGCACGCGAACATGATGAACCCTGGCCGGGTGGAAGGGTAAACCATTATAATTTTGATTTAAACCGCGACTGGGCATGGCAAACACAACTGGAAACACAACAACGTTTGAAAGTATATAACCAATGGATGCCGCAGGTTCATGTGGATTATCATGAACAGGGCTATAACGAGCCTTATTATTTTGCACCTGCAGCAGCCCCGTTTCATGAAGTGATCACTGGTTGGCAACGAGATTTTCAAACCCTGGTAGGAAAAAATAATGCGCAGCATTTTGATGCTAATGGATGGTTGTATTTTACTAAAGAACGATTTGATCTTTTTTATCCCAGTTACGGAGATACGTATCCAACTTATAACGGTTCAATAGGCATGACATACGAACAAGGTGGTCATAGCCGTGGCGGATTGGCTGTTTTAAAGGATGAAGGAGATGTACTTACTTTAAAAGACCGGTTACTGCATCATACTACTACTGGATTAAGTACGATAGAAATTACATCGGCAAATGCCGAAAAAGTGATCAATGAATTTAAAAAATATTTTGACAATGCAAAGAATGGCATTGGAAGTTTATATAAATCCTATTTACTAACAAGTAATGATATAGCAAGAATAAATGCAGTTAAAAAAATACTTGCAGCTAACGGTATTGGCTTTGGAAATAACTTTTCTGCAAATGGCGTAATGGGCTATAATTATTTTACAGGCAAATCTGAACTTGTAAAAATGGACAAATATTCCATTGTGGTAAATGCCAATCAGCCTAAAAGTTTACTGGCAAAAGTATTATTGGAGCCGGTTAGTAAACTGGCCGACAGTGCCACATATGATATTACTGCCTGGAGTATTCCGTATGCATATGGAGTAAATGCATATGCATTGAATACGCTTATAAAAACCGGCACAGATATAAATAATAGTTACACTGCATTGCCACAAGTGAATTATGGTGTGGCATTGTCCTATACTTCCGTTCATGATGCCGCTTTGCTGGCTTCTTTACTGAATAGTGGTGTTGGTGTTAGAATTAATGAAAAAGATATTTTGTATAAGGGCAATACCATCAGCAAAGGATCATTATTAATTTTAAAAAGAGATAATACCAATAGCTGGAAAAAGGCTGAAAACATTATTAATGAAACCGGCGCAAATTTTACAATACTGGATGGCGGCTTTATGGATGCCGGTCCGGATATGGGCAGCCCCGACATTTTAAAGCTGGCAGCACCAAGGGTAGCCTGTGTTACGGGTAATGATGTTAATCCTAATGCAGCAGGAGAGATCTGGCATTTGTTTGAACAGCAGGTTAAATATCCGGTTACCATGATTAACGGAAGCAGTGTAAACATGAATGTGCTGAAGCAATTTGATGTATTGATTTTACCTGACGGATACTATAGTTTTATAATTGATAAAAAAGGCAATGAAGATTTGAAAGCCTGGGTACGTAATGGTGGAAGAATCATTGCAATTGAAAGCGCCGTTAATCAGCTGGCTGCTGCCGAATGGGGCGTTAAGCTGAAAAAAGAGGAGGAAGATAAAAAGGATGATAAAAAATCGGATGCTTATGCTGATTTACATAAATATGGCAACAGAGAAAGGGATTATCTGGTAAACAGTATTCCGGGTGCCATTTATAAAGTGGAAATGGACGATACACATCCATTAGCTTT
This sequence comes from Ferruginibacter sp., assembly GCA_037140275.1. Classification (GTDB taxonomy): domain Bacteria; phylum Bacteroidota; class Bacteroidia; order Chitinophagales; family Chitinophagaceae; genus Ferruginibacter. The sequence goes on from JBAXET010000047.1 coordinate 2,234, forward strand.
CGGTATTGGCAATTCTTTTTATACTTTAAAACAAAACAGCACTGTTTTGGATTTCTTAAAAGACGGATGGAATGTAGGCATAGTTAAAAAAGAAAATAAAGTAACGGGCTTTGCCGGTAAAGTGGTGACCGATAAAATAAAAGACGGTACTTTGTTTGCCGTACAGGATATGGGCAGAGGTAAAGTAATTTATATGGTGGATGATCCAATATTCAGAAACTTTTGGGAGAACGGGAAATTGTTATTTTTAAATGCGGTTTTCATGGTGGGTAATGAGCCGGTGAGATTATAGCATATATTTTTGCTGCGAAACAAATTTGTTTGCTACTGAAACATAGAAGCACTGAATAATTAAGTACCCTAATATTATTTTATGTCTGTTTTAGATATCGACAACTATCCTTTGCAAAAAGAAATTGACCTCATTATCAAGTTGGCATTGGAAGTACACAAAAACCGGGGAGCAGGTTTTTTGGAAATTGTATATAAAAATGCGATGAGTTATGAGTTTGATGAGCATGATTTTTTATGCCATAGAGAAAAAGAATTTGATATTAAATATAAAAAAGTAATACTCAATCATAAAATTTATGCAGATTTTGTTTTGTATGAAAAAGTGATTGTGAAAATAAAAGCAAAGCAGGGTGGTATTGCAGAAGAAAACCTTGCACAAACCATAAATTATTTAAAAGTTTCCCGTTGCAAAGTGGGATTGATATTCAATTTTGCAGCAGCGAAGCTTCAAATTAAAAGAGTTGTATTTTAAGATGAAAAAAATCATTCAGTGTTTCAGCGCTTCAGTGGCTAAACTTAATTTGCGCAAGCAAATTCAATTGTTGTTTTTGGTAGCATTGGCTTTGGGGTCAAATGCACAAACTCCAAAATCCTATACTTCTTCAGAGATTTTATTACAACTGAAGAAACTGAATGTTTTAGGTTCCGTGTTATATATTGCTGCACATCCCGATGATGAGAACACAAGGTTATTGGCCTATTTAGCCAATGAAAAATTATATCGTACCGGTTATTTAAGTTTAACAAGAGGTGATGGCGGACAAAACCTTATAGGTGATGAACAGGGCGTTGATTTGGGTTTGATACGTACTCAGGAATTACTTGCGGCCCGCAGAACAGATGGGGCCGAACAATTTTTCAGCCGTGCTTTTGATTTTGGTTTCAGTAAAAGTCCGGAGGAAGCATTACGTATCTGGGGACACGATAAAATATTAAGCGATGTGGTTTGGGTAATCCGAAAATTTAAACCCGATGTAATCATTACCCGTTTTCCAACAACCGGAGAAGGAGGACATGGTCACCATACTGCATCTGCAATACTTGCCGAAGAAGCATTTGATGCGGCTGCAGATACCGCCAAATTTCCCGAGCAGTTAAAATATGTAAGTGTATGGCAACCCAAACGTTTGCTCTGGAACACATTTAACTTTGGTGGTAACAATACACAAAGAGACGATCAGTTTAAATTGGAATGCGGGGATTATAATGCGGTTCTGGGAAAAAGTTACGGCGAAATAGCTGCCACCAGTCGTAGTATGCACAAGAGCCAGGGCTTTGGTGTGCCTGCACAAAGAGGCAGTGTAATAGAATATTTTAAAACAATAAAAGGAGATGCAGCTGTTACTGACCTGATGGATGGAGTGGATATTAACTGGACAAGGAATTATACTTCCGGGACAGCAAAATCAATCAGTAAAAAGACAGATCAGCTTTTAAAAAATTACAGTATCGATGCTCCGGCTAATTCAGTACCTGATTTAGTAGCACTGTATAAAACAATAGAACAAGTAAAAGTAGGGGATACGTACTGGAAAGAAAAAAAGCTGGATGAAATTAAGAAAGCCATAGCCAATTGCAGCGGCCTGTTTATGGAAGCAGTAAGTAATACTCAGTTTGCCGTACAGGGTGATAGTATAAAAATTACACTTACTGTAAACAACAGATCCGGAGCGAACATTTTAAATGCCGATGCACAAATTGATACTACTTATGTGATTTTTGATCAGTTGAAAAAAAACACCAATGCAGTAAAAACATATAACTGGTATATTAAACCCAACGCTAAAATATCTCAGCCCTACTGGCTGGAAAATCAAAAGGATAAAGGAAGTTTTAATGTAAGCGACCAGCAGATGATTGGCAAAGCTGAAAATGATCCATTAAGTGTAAATTTCAGTGTGATGATAGAGGACAAAGAATTTGTTTTTACTCAACCGGTATGGTATAAATATACCGATCCTGTTAAAGGTGAATTATATGAGCCGGTACATGTGATCAATCCGGTATTTGTGGGTTCTGCTCCGTCTTTGGTGCTTTTTAAAAATGGCATTCCTGATCAATCAAAAAATATCAATTTCGTTATTCAGGCTAATAAATTAATAAAAGATACAGTTAGGATAACTTATAATATGAACGACTCTGTAATAACTGTTGCCAATAATCCGGTTGTTTTTAATAAAGGAGAGAAGAAAGTATTCAGCGCACCTATTTCGAATGCTGGTTTTGCTCAGAATTCTTCCACTACAGTAAACGGCATGTTTACTGCAAAACAAATTGCAGAAAAACAGTTGCTGGGGCAGCGTAAAATAAGCTACGATCATATTCCTGATATTGTATACCATTATGTAGATCCGGTTAAAGTGATTAATCTTGATCTAAAAACGGAAGGTGCTGTAGCTGGTTATATTCCGGGAGCAGGCGATAAAATTCCTGAGGCATTGGAACAGATGGGATATAAAGTAGTGATTTTAAAAGAGAGTGATATTACTTCTGATAACCTGCGCAATTTTGATGTGGTAATCACAGGTGTAAGAGCATACAATACCAATGAATGGATGAATAATGTTTATGAAGCACTGATGCAGTATGTAAAAGAAGGAGGTGTTTTATTTACCCAGTATAATACAAGTAACCAGATTGGCCCAGTTCGTGCTAAAATATTTCCATATGCTTTTAATATAAGCCGCAATCGTATTACAGATGAAGAAGCCAAAGTGAATTTTTTATTGCCCGATCATAAAGCGTTAAACTATCCCAATAAAATAACTGAAAAAGATTTTGAAGGATGGAATCAGGAGCGCAGCATTTACAATGCAGAAAATGCAGATACCAGTTTTAAAAAGATACTAAGCATGAAAGATCCCGGTGAAAATGCGCAGGATGGCAGTTTAATCATTGCTGATTATGGAAAAGGCAGATTAGTATATAGTGGATTGGTTTTCTTCCGGGAATTGCCTGCGGGCGTTCCGGGAGCATACCGTTTATTTGCAAATTTAATTGCCAATAACAGAATAAAGTATATTAAATAATACCGTAGTTTTTTGTTGCTTGTTATTTTTAATTAAGAAATGAACGAAGAAAAGTCATACTGGAACAAATGGTATCTTGGTTTGATTGTATTTCTGTTATTGCAGATCATGCTCTTCTTTTTTATTACTAAGTCCTTTTCATGAGTATTATAGATTGGTTCATACTTATAGTAACACTGGCAGGTATTGTGGTATACGGTATCTATAAAAGCCGTACTACAAAAAATCTGGAAGGTTATTTTTTAAGCAACAGATCATTGCCATGGTATCTGGTTCTGTTTAGCATCATGGGTACGCAGGCAAGTGCTATTACATTTTTAACAGGCCCCGGACAGGCATATAGTGATGGGATGCGTTTTGTTCAATACTATTTTGGCTTACCACTCGCCATGATTGTAATATCCATTTTTTTTGTTCCGATTTTCAGCAAGTTAAAAGTGTACACGGCTTACGAATTTTTAGAACATCGGTTTGATGTAAAAACAAGAACTTTTACTGCTGCCTTATTCTTATTATCACGCGGTTTAAGCACCGGTATTTCCATCTTTGCACCTTCATTAGTTTTAAGTTCATTGATGGGCTGGAATATTTATTATACCAATCTGGTAATGGGTGGTTTTTTAATCATCTATACAATGAGTGGCGGAGCAAAAGCGGTGGCGTATACCCAAAAACTGCAAATGATCATTGTATTTGTAGCATTGGGATTAACCGGTTATCTGGCTGTTAAATTATTGCCTGATGCCATAGGTTTTACAGATGCTTTAAAAGTGGGTGGGCAAAATGGTAAAATGAATATTATTACTACCGGCTTTACATCCAAGGGATTTGACTGGAAAGACAAATACAATATCTGGAGCGGTTTAATTGGAGGTTTCTTTTTGGCGCTAAGTTATTTTGGTACCGATCATAGTCAGGTAGGAAGATACCTAACTGCAAAAAACAGTACCGAAAGCAGAAAGGGTTTATTGATAAATGGATTGGTTAAAGTGCCTATGCAGTTTTTTATTTTACTTATTGGAATTCTAATTTTCTCTTTTTATCAATACAATAAAGGACCGATTTATTTTGATAATACCAGTATACAATTGGCTAAGCAAACAGTAAAAAAGGATTCACTGAACCTGCTGGAATTGAAATATGACGCTGCTTTTGCGGCAGGAGATAAAAAAGAATCCAATGCAATTCGTAAAACTTTTGGCGCTGTTATGAAAAGGGCTTTGCCCGATGCCGACCCTAAAGATACCAACTATGTATTTTTATGGTTTGTTAAAGAAAACCTGCCTGTTGGTTTAATAGGGTTGGTATTTGCTATAATATTTCTTGCCTCATGGGGAAGTATTGCGGCAGCTCTCAATTCGCTGGCAGCTTGTTCGGTGGTGGACTTTCATAAACGCTTTTTTACAAAGCATGAAACCGCACTGGAAGATTACAAAATATCACAATGGTATACATTAGGCTGGGGTATATTTTCCATTATTATTTCAATGTTTGCCTATAATATTGGAAATAGTTTAATTGAAGCGGTTAATATTATTGGTTCTTTATTTTACGGAGTAATACTGGGTGTATTTCTGGTGGCTTTATGGCTCAAGTTTGTAAAAGGGAATGCTGTTTTTTATGCTGCCATTATTTCAGAAATTCTGGTAATACTGATTTATAAAATGGATGTGATATCTTTTTTATGGCTGAATGCAATTGGCGCCATTCTGGTGTTGCTGTTAAGTGTTATTTTTCAGGTGGTAGTAAAAGAAAAAGCGCCGCAGTAAATGCAGCGCTTTATTAATGAAATTTCAATATTTATTTTAATTTTTTAAGCAGTTCTTCACTCATTTTAGCATAGTCGTCATTTTTAGCCGCTTTCGATAATTCAAGTGCTTTTTTTGCACTTTCTTTTGCTCCTGCTTTATCTCCTGCTTCCTGTTGAATTCTGGCTTTGTATAACCACATATAAAATGCTTTGTCATTTCCTTCTATAGCTTTGTTGATATTATCTAAAGCCTTGGTCAAATTATTGTCATACTCTTTATAAAATTGCGCTGCCTGCCAGTAAGGTTTTTTATCGGTTTGCATTGCTGTTTCCATCTGTGCTCTTAACCTGTCTTTTATATTTGTTGTTACAGGAATAGATACCAGTGTTTTTTCCCAAATTAACTGCAGGTCACAACTTTCTGGTTTAATATTGGCAAACTGCATGGTAAAGGTTTCCAGTTTGGTATTGCTTTTCACAGGTTCTACTTTAAAGTGAAGCACATCTTCTGATTCTTTGTAGCCATCAATACCCCAATTGGTTAAACCCTTGTTTAAAATAATTTCCCAGCTGTCTACTCCCGGTATTGTGTATAAAACATAAGTGCCGGTATCTATTTTTTTACCACCCAGTTCCACTGCATCAGTAAAAACTATTTTGGTGGCTCCGTTGGCACCGGTACGCCATAATTTATTATAAGGTACCAGATCGCCAAAAATTTTACGGCCTTTTGCATTGGGCCTTGAATAAGTAAGTTCAATAGCTCCCATTCCAAAATCCTGCTTAATGGTTTGGGTAGAGGAGGGTTGAGGCATCTTTACCTGTGAAGTGCCGCTTAAACTGTAAAAGGTGGTTGCAATAAATGCTAGCAATATTCTTTTCATAAAAGTTATTTTTGAATTGTAAAAGTAAGAAATGAAATGATCAAAAGTTGCGATAAAATGCAAACGAGGGGGATTAAAACTGAAGGGTTACTTTGCCTTTACCTTTCTTGCCTTTTTTTACTTTCCATTGGGGGCCTTGTTCAATTAACTTACGGGCCACTTCATCGCAGTTGTTGCAAAGAGATTTGTCTACTTTTATATTGGTGATTTTGCCGTTTTCTGTAACGTCAAACGACAATTCTACCTGACCATGTATATTATTGGCAAGGATCTCGTCAGGGATTTCAATATTATTGGTAACGTAGGTATTATAATTATCCCATCCATCTGCCGGTTCTACATTTATCACTGAATCTTTTACTAAAGAAGCTCTTCTTGAAGTTTTGGCTTTGGCAGTTGCATAACCGTTTACAACAGTATTTTCTTTTGAGGCAATATCTTCTTCTACAAGCGTAATTTTATTTTGTACCAGATTGCTTTTAATGGTATATATTTTAGGTATATAGCCTACTGATTTTACTTCCACTGTAAGTATAGAATCGGCTGAAGCAAGTCTGAAATTGCCCTTTGCATCTGCGTAAGTACCAAAGTTTTCGGTTTTAATACTGATATTGGCAAATGGGAGTGGGGTATTATCTATCCCCATTACCTGAGCAGTAAAACTATGATTGAAAGGCTGCTCTTTTTTTATGTCTGCTTTTTGATAAGCTGTAGTTTTATCAAAAGTTAAATCGAGTACTCCATTATTCGTTTTACCAAATGATTTATTAAAATTGTTTTCTGTAGCGTTAGCAGTATTCTTCCAAGCTGCTATTGGAGGGGCAGCTGGTACTTGTTTAAAAGTAAGACCGTCTTCAGAAAGTTTTCTGTCCTCGTTCATTCTTTCTCCTGTTTTTTCAGGCACAATAAGATCTTCAGTTTTTGCTGGGGCAGGCTGGTAAACAAATGCTTTGTCTTTTTCCGATTCAGTTGAAATATCTCTTTTTGCGGTATTTTTTGGTTCGCTAATTTTTTCTGTTGATTTATTTTCTGCTGTAACAGGAATTGCTTTAACAGTTGATGTTTCGGGAATTACACTATCCTGTATTACCGGAACAGTAACAGGATCGGCTTTGGCAATTTGTACCGCTTCATCTTTACTTAAGCTAAAATAGGCAAGTGTGGCAGTACCGCCAATGAGCAGTATTGCTGCAACAATTTTTAGCCAGTTATTATTTCGGCCAGGCATGGCAATTATTGCAGCACCGGATTCTTTTACTGCAAATTGCTGTTTAACCTCAGCTAAAGCAGCTTCCCAGTCACCGGTCGGCATGCCTTCATACCCCTCAATAGCTTCGGCTAAAAAAGTATCATCTAAAGCAGCTTTTTCCATGGCATTCATCTGCAATGGGCTAAGCTTACCGGAAAGATATTGCTGAATATCTTCCGCGCTGTAAATGGTGGTATGTTTTATTTCGTTCATTATTTATCCCTCTTTTCCTTCCATACAAAGCTTTAAATTTCTTCTTCCATTTTGTATATAGCTTCTAACCTTATTCCAGTCGTAACCCGTTATTACCGCTATTTCGTTATAGCATTTATTCTCTAAATAAAATAATCGTACACTGCTTTGTTGTTCTTCAGGCAAAGTTTGTAAACAGGCCTCTAATTTTACAAAATTGCTTTCTTTTTCTTTGGCTTCGTCATTCAGATGCGTATTTTCTGCTGATTGCATAAAGTTGGCACTGAATTCAGTGGTTTTCATGTTTCTGGGGCTCCTGAGCTGCATCAGGCAGTAATTTCGTGCTAATACATGAAGCCAGCCCTTGAAATTTTCCACTTCATGCTGCCTAAGCTTGGTGTTCAAAGATTCAAAAATATCCATAACCGCATCTTTACTGCGTTCTGCATCTTTAAAATACTTTAAACATACACCAAATACAAGATCCATATACCGCTGATACAATACACTTAAATGATTGATATTACCACTTTCTTTAAAAGCAGCAACCAATTCTTTATCTGTGGTTTCAGACGATATGTTACGTATAAAGGTCAAATTATATGCCACTCACAGTGGTAGTGAAATGCGATTTTTACAGCCGGTATTGGCCGGGATTGAGTTTGCCGGTTCAACTTAGGTAATTTTATTCAAAATAAACCCTAACGGTCTGATAAAACATTCTTGAATTAAGGTATTGGCTTTGCTGTTGCTTTTCCGAAAATCCCTGCAGTCCTAACAGGCCTGCAGCATTGCCCTTATTAATGGCAATTTCAAGATAGCCAGCTGCATTAAACAAAGCAAGTTTTTCTCCTTCAGAAACATCGGCATAGGATTCACTCACTTTGTCAATTACTTCGTCGCGTTTAAAAATAATTTTAAAGCTTCGGCCCTTCCTTTGCTCTTCAAATTCTTCTCTGGTAATATTTACAATTACATTTTCAAAATTGTCAATAAAAATGATCTGTCCTTCTATCCAGTTTTTATCAAGTAAAGGTTTTAGCGGGTTTTTTACATGTATTGAAACGTTGCTGTCGCCAACCGTTTCAATGGCACTGCCATTGAGCAGCCGATTGAATGCCCTGGCAAAAATGCCGGTACAATAAAGTGCATTCTTTTGTTGGGTTTTATCCAAGGAAAGTGCAACTACTTTTTGAGGTACTTCCTCCAGTATCATGGTAAGTAATCCGTTATCGGCACAACCAATATAATGTCCGTTATGTTCTGCCAATAGCAAATGGTCTGGTTTTTCGCCATATAAATTCACTAAAACCAAATGAAATGTGCCGGCAGGAAAATTTTTTATAGCATTTCGGCAAACATATGCTGCCTGAGGATAATTAAAGGGAGAAAGTTGATGGGTAATATCAACTATATTAAAATCAGCATTTGCCTGCAAAATTTGCCCCTTTACAGCACCGGCAAGAAAGTCCTGCTGGCCAATATCGGATGTAATTGTTAGTAAAGGCATTTATAGAGTGGGTTAACCCGTTAAATTGTTTATTGGTTAATTGATAAATAGCTTCACTTGTTAATTGTTTAATACGGATAAACCAATTAACGATTTAACGAACCAACCCGCCGTTTTTGAAAAAGAAATTTTTAACAAGTTTGTCGGTCAGTGAAGGAAATAATTTATTCAGCAAAATGGTACGTTTATCTGCAAAAGAAAATACCAGCGTTCTTTTACGTTTTTCTATTGCTTTAATGATTTTTGCAGCGCATTCTTCAGAAGTCATCATTTTTTCTTCATGTTCGGTACTTACTTCCACCATTTTTCCTTTACTGATTAAAGGGATGTGACGGATATTTGATTTGGTAAATCCAGGGCATACCCACATTACTTCCACACCTGAATCAATCAACTCGGTTCGTAAAGCTTCTAAAAATCCTGTCATTGCAAATTTGCTGGCCGAGTATCCGCATCGTCCGGGTAATCCTCTGTATCCTGCCACAGAGGATACACCTACAATAGCACCTTTTCTTTCAATAATAGTATTTAAAGCAAGTTTAGTACAATACAGGGTGCCATAAAAATTGATGTCCATTACTTTTTCTACAGCTTCTATATCTATATCCTGTAATACTCCTCTGATATTAATGCCGGCATTGTTAATTAATATATCAATGCCTCCAAAGGTTTTAATGGTAGAGTGGATGAAATTTTCACAATCTTTTAATCTGCTTACATCTGCAACAATAGTATGTATGGGCATACCTGAATGTTTAACCTGTAAATCGTAGAGCTTATCCTGATTACGGCTGCAGGTAGCTACTTTGGCGCCCATAACAAGCAGTTTATCTACTAAAGATTTTCCTATACCATCACTTCCTCCGGTAATGGCTACAACTTTATTTTTAAAAAAATCGCTCATATGAAAATTATTAACAAAAATAGAAGGATTATCCGGCTAACAGTAATTTTTTTAAAATAAAAAAGCTCCCGTAAACGGGAGCTTTGTGATCTGGCTGGGACTCGAACCCAGGGCCCATACATTAAAAGTGTATTGCTCTACCAACTGAGCTACCAAATCAACTTTTTTATTTTTGGAGTGCAAAGATAAGGGTAATGATTTGAAAAAAAACAATGATTGAATATATTTTTTACACGAAAAAAATAAAAATGTGAATAACCGGCCATTAAAATATCATTAAACTGCAACCTCTTATATCACTATTGTCCATTCTCCCTGCCACTTCAAAGCTTTCATTACTATATAATTTTCCAATATCATCTGTGGCAATAAAACTGCAACTGTAAATATTGGCCAAATCAATTACATTAATTGCGCCGCTTGCCGGTGTAGATGTTACCTGATCCGGAAATAGCAATGCAAATGGATCGTCTTCTTCACGTAATATTATTTTCATCCATGCCGGGCAGTGAAAAATACCATCTCCTTTTGAATATGCCTGTGATAATAATTCTGTCATTCCATATTCTGAATGCACCAAACTTATTCCAAGCTGCTTTTGTAATTGCTGGTGTACTTCCTTTCGGGTGATTTCTTCCCTGCGCCCTTTCATGCCACCGGTTTCCATAATGATGGTATTTTTTAACTGAGCAGGAAATTGTTCTGCAAAATCCAGCAGGGCATAAGTTACCCCAATCAGCAGGGTGGGTTGTTGCAGTATTTCATTATGCAAAATTGTATTGTGTAATTTTTCATGGTCGTATAAATAAAATCCACTTAATGGATGCTCACTTTTTTTAATTAAATGGTTAACCATAAATACCAGGGAGGATTCTTTCCTTTCCAGATAAGAGGGCAGCAGACCCAATATGCATTTTTGATTGGCGGGACCGTAAAAATTTTCAAACCCTTTTGTAAAACTGTTTGTATATAAGCCGGTGCTTTTAATGTAGTGGCAACTATTTATCGAACCCGTAGTGCCGCTGCTGGCAAAAACTGCTTCGGGTTCAAAATTGGTGGTTTGTATGGAATGAGATTTAAAAAAACGAATGGGCAAAAAGGGAATTTGCTCCAGAGTGATCACGGCATCACAATCAATATTAAGATGTCGGCAAAATTGTTGGTAAACAGTATTGTTATGATATTGAAATTGGAACACTTCCAATGCCAAATCTTCAAAATTGGTATCTGAAGCAGCAAAAATTCTTTTTTCGAGGTCTGTATTTTTAACGGGTTGTTTCAATTTCAATCATTAAATTTGATTATTCAATTATAAATATAATGCGTTATATACTTACCATTACTGCCGTTTTGTTACTGTTTTCGGCTTGTAAAAAAGATAAATTTACAACTGTTCCGCAAATAAGTTTTAAATCGGTAGATCCGAACTTTTACCAGCAGGGACTAACTCCTGATGCAAGTTTGCCTGTAATTACTGTTAATGTAACAGATGCAGAAGGAGATCTCGGGTTTATAACAGGTAAGGATACCTCTTTCATTTTTTTCAAAAATCTGAGAACAAATAAGCTCGACTCGGTTGAACTGCCCAATATTAAACAGGCTGCCACAAAAAATTTTCAGGGAGATGTTGCTGTAAATATGAAACAGTTTTTAGGGGTGCCCAATAATTCGAAAAAAGACACTATTTTCTACGAAATATATATGAAGGATTTTGCCAAAAATAAGAGTAATGTAATTCGTACAGAAAAGCCGGTGTATTATTACCCATAATGAAGTGGTTACGCTTCATCTTGTCGCATTCAATTTTTATTGCCATTTGTGCGGTGGGTTTATGCTTTCAAACGGCATTGCTGCTGCAGCTGTCTTTATCTATTTTTTTTTACTCCTTTGTTTTCTTCGCTACTGTTTGCAGTTATAATTTTTATTGGTTACTCAGCGGTTATTCTTTGTCTGAGAAACCTCTTTACTTACATCTGAAGCATCAGTTAAGTAATTTATTGGCTTTGTTAATTGCTTCAGCTGGTCTGATAATATCTATAGGCAGACTGCAAAATTTGTTACCCGAAATTGCCGTAGCGCTAGGTTTAACCCTTTTGTATGCATTGCCCTTGTTGCCATTTAAATTTTCGTTGATGGCCCGTAAAGCGGGAGTTTTTAAAACAATATTGCTTGCCTTTTCATGGGCTTTCATTACAGTGTATTTACCTTACCAAACAGCCCCTGACAGTAACTGGAATATCATGCTGCTACTGCTGTTTAATCGTTTTTTATTTATGCTCATGCTCTGCATTATTTTTGATGCCAGAGATACCAGGGTTGATAAAATACGAGGCCTGCAAAGTCTTACAACTTTATTAAACAGTAAAACTGTAAAGCAAATCATGCTGGTTATTTTTGCAGCATATTTACATAATGGTATTGTACTGAGGATTTATTATCAGGAAATACCCCAAATAGCAGCATTATTAATTTCTGGTGTATGTACCGGAATTGTTTATTTGATGTCTTTAAAAAAGCAAGGCTACTTTTTTTATTACTTTATTGTGGATGGGCTGATGTTATTTTCTGCATTGGCGGCATATGTGGCAAGTATTTAGTTAATTTTGTCAGTAATAAATTTTTACTTTAATGGCAAAATCTAAAAAAGCTAAGCGCATTTTAACAGAGCAGTCCTATACTTTTTTAAAAAAATATATCAATAACCCTTCCCCAACCGGCTTTGAAAGCAGCGGGCAAAAGTTATGGCTCGAGTATTTGAAACCTTATATCGATACCTATTTTACAGATCCGTACGGAACTGCAGTTGGCGTTATTAACCCCGATGCAGCATTTAAAGTGGTAATTGAAGGGCATGCAGATGAGATAAGCTGGTTTGTGAATTATATTTCTGCAGATGGTTTAATTTACCTGAAACGTAACGGTGGTGTGGATCACCAGATAGCGCCGGCAAAAAGAGTGCTTATACATGGTAAAAAAGGAGCAGTTAAAGCAGTATTCGGATGGCCTGCCATCCATACCAGAATGAGTAATAACGATGGTAAAGAGACGCAGCCAAAAGTAGATAACCTGTTTTTAGATTGCGGAGCAAGAAATAAAAAAGAGGTGGAAAGTTTAGGTATTCATATTGGTGCTGTTGCTACTTACGAAGAAGGCTATGATGAACTGGCATATGATTACCTGATTGGAAGAGCATTTGATAACCGTATTGGTGGATTTATGATTGCAGAAGTTGCCCGATTACTAAAACAGAATAAGAAGAAGCTACCCTTTGGTTTATATATAGTAAATGCAGTACAGGAGGAGATAGGGTTACGTGGCGCAGAAATGATTGCCCGCAGAATTAAACCCAATATTGCCATTATCACAGATGTTACTCACGATACATCCACTCCAATGATTAATAAAATCATTGAAGGGGAGTGCAGTTGTGGTAAAGGCCCATCCCTGGCTTTTGGCCCGGCTGTACATAATAAATTACTGGATGTGGTTCAAAGCACTGCCGAAAAAAATAAAATACCTGTTCAACTGCGCACAGTAAGCAGGAGTACTGGTACCGACACAGATTCTTTTGCATATGCCAATGATGGTTGCCCGTCGGTTTTAATTTCAATTCCCCTGCGTTATATGCATACTACTGTGGAAATGTTGCATAAGGATGATATTGAAAATACAATTAAACTCATGTATGAAACTTTATTAACTCTGACGCCGAAAACCAACCTGAGTTATTTTTAAACTATTTATCTGTACAGCTGTTCTGTATTTTAAATAGCATTAAATAATAAATAAAATTTGATGGAAGATCGTTTTATAAAGTATTCAAAACTATACCTGCTTATATTCCTATTGTTTCTGGCTGTTCCGGTTGTATTAGGATCGTTGGCAGGGCTGATGTATGGTTTTTCAAAACTGGTATCCTCCAGTATTGTTGATATGATTTTTGAATTGGTGGTGGTAGTTTTACCTGTTGCGGTTTTTTCAACAGTATATTATATCTTTTTTAAACGAACCAAATATCATCCGGCAGTTGCTGTAAAAATTATTTCACAATTATTGTTCATTTTAGGTTTTTTGTATTGCTGTATAACACTTGTAATGGGTATAAGGCAATATTTTACTATAAAAATCCACGACATTACCGGCTATAGTACTTACAGCCTCTTGTTTTTGGCAGGTAATATCGGTATGCTGTTTTTTTTGGCCATTATTCAGGCATTTACAACAGATAAAGAAGAAGACTGGATGGAAAAAAGGCGAAAAAAAGACAATGATGTTTAAATAGAAAATCCCCGTTAAGAATAACGGGGATTTTTTTCTGCTTATTGCAGAACCAAACCAACTGTATGCTTTGAATTTCTTTATTGAATATTGATCTCTTTGGTTATTGCCTTAGCTTGTTCTTTTTTAGGCAGCACTACATTCAGAATACCATTTTCGTATTTGGCACTTATATTACCTGCTTCAATTTTTTCGTCCACAGTAAAACTCCGTTTAAATGATTTAGTGCTGAACTCTTTTCTTATCATCTTATCTGCGGCAGCTTTTTGCTCATTAATTTTTTCTGCACTTACAGTTAAAATATTGCCGTCTAATTTTATGGCAAAATCAGCTTTGTCGAACCCTGGGGCAGATAATGCTAAATCATAGGATTCGCTTTTTTCTAAAATGTTTACCGGAGGAAAGCTGAATACTTCTTCTCTTACGGTTTTACCCAGAGAGGAAGGTAAATCATTGAATAATTCATTCATTAATCCATCAAAAGATCTGGTAAAAGGACTGTTTGTTTTAACGAGTGTCATAATTTTAAATATTTAGTATGTAAATTTTTTGTACAAACCAAACTTCAAATCGTATTCCAACCTATATTTTGCTGTCTTTTTTGCTAATTTCACTTTTTAAAAATGCCGTTATGGCATATATACTCTCTTTGTAGTGTCATAATTGCCGATTTCGAAATGCGGAAGATGTGTAAATGAAAACAACTTTAATCAGCATTTAAGTTGAATAAGTTCTTAATTTTGTTTTTCAAAAATCTACAATACATGTATCCAGAAGAAATTGTAATACCAATGAAAGAAGAGTTGACAGAGAATGGCTTTTCAGAAATGTTATCTGCAGGCGAAGTTGAGCAAACATTAAATGATAAAGGAACCACACTGGTGGTTATTAATTCAGTTTGCGGTTGCAGTGCAGGTACAGCAAGACCCGGGGTTATACTGGCAGTTCATCACAGTGCTAAAAAACCTGATCATCTTACAACCAGTTTCGCAGGTTTTGATATTGATGCAGTAAAAAAAATACGAGAGCATTTATTGCCTTATCCTCCATCTTCACCATCTATTGCTTTATTTAAAGATGGTCAGTTGGTGCATTTTATTGAAAGACATATGATAGAAGGACGCAGTGCACAGATGATCGCAGAAAATCTTATTGGTGCATTTCATCAGCATTGCAATTAATTTTTAATTATTTAATTTGATGGGTTAGTAAATACGACCTCCCTGAAAAGGGAGGTTTTTTTATGTAAGCAACTCCCTAATTCGATTATTTGAATATATTGCATTGCTTTGTAGCAATCACGTAGTAAATAACAAGTATGTATCCCAATTTATATTACATTTTTAAGGACTGGTTTGGAGTTGAGTGGCCAGCCCTGAGTATTTTAAACACTTTTGGATTAATGGTAGCTTTGGCTTTTATTGCTGCAGCAATTGTAATCAGCAGTGAATTAAAACGAAAAGAAAAATTGGGACTATTAAGTCCAAGAGAGGAGATTATTACAGTTGGGCAGTCAGCTTCTTTTGCAGATCTTTTTATTAATGGGGTAATTGGTTTTGTATTTGGATATAAAGTAATTGGTTTGATATTTAGCCGGCCTGAAGATTTAAGCCCGCAAAAATATATCTTCTCCTCGGAGGGTAATATTTTGGGCGGATTAGCCCTGGCAATGCTTTTAGCAGGATTAAAATGGCACGAAAAAAACAAACAGAAACTGAAAGAGCCTGAGCGTAGAACGGTAAGAATTTGGCCGCATGACAGGGTAGGAGATATTATTATTCTGGGATTGGTGTTTGGTATTTTTGGCGCCAAATTATTTGATGGCCTCGAAAACTGGGACGATTTTATACAGCACCCGATAGCCCGTTTGTTTTCAGACAGTGGCCTTACATTTTATGGCGGGTTAATTGTAGCAGCGGTTGCTATTTGTTGGTATGGTGCTAAACGCGGTATAAAATTAATTCATTTGGTAGATTCAGCTGCTCCGGCTTTAATGATAGCATATGCAATTGGGCGGATTGGTTGTCAGGTTGCCGGCGACGGTGACTGGGGAGTTTATAATAGCGCTTATGTAAATGACAGCACTATGACTAAGGTTAAATTAGCCGGAGAAGGAGAATATATGCAGGCGCTAAAAAAAGATTCTACTTATTTTTTAGAAGGGGTAGTGCCTGATTCAAGACAATATAATGGACGGGTTTCAAGTAGTTTAAAAGAAGTTTCTCATATTTATTATAAAGCTCCTTCCTTCATTCCAAAATGGATGGTGGCATATTCTTTTCCCAAAAATGTAAATGCCGACGGTGTTAAAATACCCGGTGATACAGATGAGCATAACAGAGTTTTGCCTGTACCAGTTTTTCCAACTCCTTTTTACGAAACAGTGGCTTGTACTTTGCTGTTTCTATTGCTGTGGACTATTAGAAAACGTATAAAAATACCCGGAGTTATATTTGGTATATATCTCATTTTAAATGGTTTGGAGCGATTTACCGTAGAAAAAATAAGAGTTAATAATACGTATAGTATTTTTGGTATTCACCCCACACAGGCCGAAATTATTTCACTTTGCCTTTTCCTTGCAGGACTGGCATTAATTCTGATTCAATATAAAAGAGGCGGGAAAGATTAATTACATATTTCATATAATATATCATAAAAGCTGTAACTATATTTCCTCATATACGTTTACAGATTGTATTTATTTCCACAGTGTACTTTACTGCACCGGTCATCCGTATTTT
>JBAXET010000048.1:0-18446 GCA_037140275.1 Ferruginibacter sp.
TTCATTAACAATTAACTTACGACCCTGTACTTCAGTTTCGTTCAGGTTAGCGATTGCAGTTTTAGCTGCTTCATCGTCTTCCATTTCAACAAAACCAAAACCTTTACTGCGGCCGTTCATTTTGTCTTTCAAGATTTTTGCACTGGTAACGCTTCCGTACTGAGTGAAAAGATTCATTAAATCATCATCAGTCATAGACCAACTCAGATTACCTACATAGATGTTCATTGTAAAAACTTTTAATTAAATAAATAAAAACAATAATGACTTAGTTGTTACAATGAACTGAATCGGACTTCGAAAAAAGCTACTTCAGCCAATAGCGAAAAACTAAAACCATTAATTCAATATAAAGATAGGGGATTTGTTCATAAATTGTTATAAATGCCAAAAAAATTAAAAAAAAGTCATTTTACGCATTTTTAGGTAAAATCGGCGATAATAAAAAAGTCCGTCCTTTTTAAGGGACGGACTTTTTTATTAAAAAGTGTAATTATTCAGCTACAACTTCAAACTCAACCTCAGTTTCGTTACCGTTACCAAAGTCAATCTTAGCTTTGAATGTGCCTAATTCTTTAACCTCATCAAGTATTGTGATACGACGACGATCGATTTCATAACCTTTCTGATCTTTAATTGCCCGGGCAATTTGAACAGAAGTTACGCTGCCAAAAATCTTTCCACTGGTTCCTGTTTTAGCGCCAATTTTAAGAGCACCATTTGTTAATACAGCGATTACACTATTGATTTCAGCCAATAATTTAGCTTCTTTTTTAGCTTGTTGCTTTTTTCTTTCTTCCATCATTTTGATGTTAGAAGGACTAGCTTCGATAGCTAATTTTGAAGGGATTAAATAATTACGACCGTAACCGTTTTTAACTGTTACCAGTTCATTAACGCCACCTAAATTATTTACATCCTGAATTAATATTACCTGCATTGTATTGCATTTTTACCCAACTCTTCGATATACTCAGAGCTTTCTCTATTTAAAGGTTAGGGTGGTGAAAAAAAATTATTTTAAAAGATCAGTTACATAAGGTAAGATAGCCATTTGACGGGCTTTCTTAACTGCATCACCTACTTTACGCTGAAACTTCAGAGAGTTTCCGGTAATACGGCGTGGTAACAATCTGCCTTGTTCGTTGATAAACTTTTTCAAAAATTCAGCATCCTTATAATCTATATAATGGATACCCATTTTTTTAAAGCGGCAGTATTTTTTTGGACGCTTCTCCTGCTTAATGGCAGTAAGATATTTTATTTCATTTTTTGCCATGATTATGCCTCCGCTTTTTCAGTTTTAGAAGATACGCCACCTCTCTTTTTTGCATTGTACTCAACGGCGTATTTGTCGAGTGCAGTGTACATGTGACGCATCTGAGATTCGTCACGTAAAAGTTGAATTTTCAACTTTTCATTGAAGCTGGATGGCGCTTTATACTCCATTACCCAATATAAACCAGTGGTTTTTTTGGCAATGGGATAGGCCAGTGATTTTAATCCCCATGGGTTGCTGTACACCACTTCACCACCGTTTTCTGTAACGAGGTCAGCGTATTTTTTCTGAGCGGCTTTAAATTCTTCGTCAGACAGTACAGGGGTAAAAATCACCATCAATTCGTAATTGTTCATTTCCCTTGTTTTGTTAATTAAATAAATTTGTTTAACCGTTCATTGCAAACGGGCAGCGAAGGTAAGTGTTTTTATGCAGATTTTACTGGGATTACAGAAGATTTTACTCAAATTATTGCATACGCAATTCTTGCTGATATTGTAACTAAAAGATTAATTGAAAATAGCCTTCAACTTTCTGATTGTCAGTGGAAAAATCATATTTACAGCATCCTGTAAACGGGGTACCTGTTGTGGCCGGGTTCATAGTAGGCTGAATTTTTATAAATAAAATCCAATATTGCGGAACTATTGGCTGCAAATTTTGGGTCTGCTGCTTTCTTCTCCTCTAATTTTTGCTTTAAAACAGGATCCTTTTCCAATACTTGTGCTGCAAGATTATCCCAGCGGTAATCACTATAGCCTTCTTTTTGCTGCAGAACAGCATCAAAAAAATTCCAAGCAAAAAAACTGTCATCACCTGTTGGCTCTAACATCTCCACAATATACCTGTTGGCCAATTGGTTCAGCGGAATAATATAATCGCCCTTTAAAAATTTAATATTTTGTTTGATTGCAGTACATTTTACCCCAGAGTTTTTATGGTGTTTTTCATATGGGCGTGGTAAAGATTTATATTCGTCAATATGATAGGCTTCAACCTCTATGATAGTGTCTTTTTGTATTCTTAAAAATTCTACATGGTTCATTTTTAACAGATCAATCACTGAATTCCAACCCTGTGGAATTATATAGGCAGCAGGTGCTTTTACTATATTGGATGCTGTAAAATTGTTGTAAAATTTCATTTGTCTTGTAAAAGGTTTTGAATGATCATAGAACATTTTTTGCAGTCCTGTGGCATCACTTAATTTATGTCCTTGTTCAAATCCTTTAAACGTAATACTTGAAAATCCTGTGGTATCCACACTCCAGCTAAGTGGCCATAATTTTTTAGTTAGCAATTCGGATCTTGCTTTTTTACGTTGTGTAATTAAAGCTGTTGCATTAAGAGCAGTTTTTTCAATCATTATCTGCATTAATGCATAGGTAGAAAGCACCCTGTCTTTAAAGGATTTCAGCATATGGGTTTCGGGTACAAAACCAATGGTCTGAAATAATGCGGCATATCCCGAAGAATAGCGCGGAGGATCGTAAAACATTTCCATTCCCTTATTGAAATCTGTGGTTTCAAAATTTACATAGGGTACCATATCCCAATTTTTTTCGCTCATTCCCCTATACAGCTGAGGTTCAAAACTGTTTTTCAACCATTCGCCAAGTTCAGTCCCTAACTTATTGTATTGTGTGGTCAGCAATGTCATGGTATGCTGGTAATCTGCCCCATCACTTACATGATTATCCATTAAAATATCCGGGTCAAGCAAATGAAATATCTGAGCAAAGGATTGTGCTTCTTTAGTGTCACATTTGGTAAAATCTCTGTTCAGATCCAGATTTTGAGCATTACCCCTGAAACCGTATTCTACAGGTCCATTTTGATTGGCTCTGGAATATGAGTTACGGTTTAAGCAACCACCAATATTATAAACCGGTATAAAGGCCAGCGCCACATTATCTGGCAACTTCACATTTTTATTTACAATATCTCTTACCAGCATCATGCTTGCATCTATACCATCCGGTTCGCCGGGATGAATACCATTGTTAATCAGTATTACAACTTTGTTTTGCTTATGCCATTGTTCAGCATCAAATTTGCCATCTGCACTTACCATTACCAGATGATAAGGGTAGCCTGCATCCGACATGCCTATTTCCTTAATCTTTACAATTGAAGACAGTTTATCCAGCTTTTTATACCATTCAATGGCTTCAAAATAAGTAGCTGTTTCTTTACCATTACTGGCTTCAAACCGGCAAACTTGTGCATAGGAAGTAGTGCAACTAAAAAATAGGATTTTTATTAATAAGGCAAACGTTACTGTTCTGGTCATGAAGACTGATTTTAGCAGAAAGCTACAATTTTTTTAGCAGCAGGTGGACTTTCGGCAAATGAAAAAAGGCTGCATTACTGCAACCTCTTACTATAAATAATTTTATAGGCCTATTATTTAGCCTGAGTGTTAACTCTTTTAGCCAGTTTGCTTTTTAAATTGGCAGCTTTATTTTTATGGATGGTACCACGTTTAGCCAATTTGTCAATCATAGAAGCAACTTTTGGAAATTGCTCTCCGGCAGCGGCTTTATCACTTACTTTTAAATCACGTATTGCATTACGGGTGGTTTTACCGTAATAACGGTTACGCTCATTACGTTTTGCACTCTGACGCACGTCTTTTTTAGTTGCTGAATGGTTTGCCATTTAAATCTAATTTTTGGGCTGCAAAGATAAGGGTAAATATTTAATAATGGCTATCGGATATCGAATTATTTGTAAGTTACAGTAAATTTATCTGCATGAACAGGCCAACACTACTGATTTTACACTGTTTATCACTGATTTTATTAGGTTTTGGGTGGGTGAAAGATATGTTGCAAATAGATATTACCACCCATTTATTCATCGATTTTAATCTTTTTAACGAAAAAAGAAGCATACTGAGTACCCTTAAGAGCCTTTGGGAGAGCGCCAACTATTGGCCTTTTATTTTAATATTTCTGTTTGGAATAATCGTGCCGCTGGTAAAATCGGGAATAGTATTTTATTTGCTGGCAGCCAAAAAGCCCAAACAAAACTGGTTTGCATTTGTTGAAGCTATTAGCAAGTGGGCAATGGCTGATGTATTTGCCATCAGCATATTTGTTGCTTTTTTAGGAGCCAGGGCTATGCAAAATACAAAGGCCACACTGGAACCAGGGTTTTACTTTTTTGCAGCTTATGTTGTGCTGAGTGGTGTTATAATAATGTTATTGGGCAGAATGCTTAAAAAGGGTATGACTTTTAATACATAATTGACCGATATTTGCGTTTCAAATTTCAGCCATAAGTTCGTTGCTATTTCAGGTAAATGTAATTATTGCAGGTGAGCGGATATTTTCGCATGCTTTGTGCCGATAAACTTTTATAAAATCAACGCAGCCCGGCACAACATACATCTCTATTTTATTATGAATGATTTTCAGTACATCACCAATTCGCATCCCGGTTATATAGAAGGGTTATACAATGATTTTGTAAAAGACCCTAATAGCGTGGATGTAGAAATGCGTAAGTTTTTTGAAGGGTTTGATTTTGCTATAAGTAATGGCACTAAATTAAACGGAACAGCTCAAACAACACAAAATGATTCCGGTATTGACTGGATGAGTGAGATACGGGTATATCGTTTAATACTAGGCTACCGTAATAAAGGGCATTTACTTGCAGATACCAACCCCATTCGTAAGCGTAAAGACAGGGGAGCTAATATTGATCTCCCTTTTTATGGCTTACAAAATGATGACCTGAATAAAACTTTTCAGGCCGGAAACCTCATTGGTATTGGCGCCACCACACTTAAAAACATTATCGCAAATTTAGAAAAATGTTATGCAGGCCATTTAGGGATAGAGTTTAAATATATAAGTAATCAAACTAAAATAGATTGGTTAACCAATGCCATTGAAAAAACAATGTTGGTGCCAGTTGACATTCTGCAAAAAAAACGCATCCTTCAGAAATTGAATGAAGGGGTAATGTTTGAAAAATTTTTACATACTAAATATATCGGCCAAAAACGCTTTAGTCTTGAAGGTGGAGAAACCACTATTGCAGCACTGGATGCCATTATTACCACAGCTGCAGATAACAATGTTCAGGAAGTTGTAATTGGCATGGCGCACAGAGGAAGGCTGAATGTATTGGCTAATATTATGGGCAAAACCTATGAACAGATTTTTAGCGAATTTGAAGGTACCAGCACACCCGACACTACTATGGGCAGCGGTGATGTAAAATATCATTTAGGTTTTAGCAGTGAAGTGGAGACAGCGAATGGAAAAAAAATCCATTTAAAATTATGTCCTAATCCTTCTCATCTTGAAGCAGTAGATCCTGTAGTGGTAGGCTTTGCAAGAAGTAAGGCCGATATCTTATACAAATCTGATTACGATAAAATATTGCCGATACTGATACACGGCGATGCATCTATTGCCGGCCAGGGTATTGTGTATGAAGTTTTACAAATGAGCGGACTTCCCGGTTATTATACAGGCGGAACCATCCATTTTGTAATTAACAATCAGATTGGCTTTACCACCGATTTTGATGATGCCCGAACAGCAGATTATTGTACATCAGTTGCTGCAATGGTGCAGGCTCCTGTACTGCATATAAATGGCGATGATGCAGAAGCAGTGGTAAAAGCAGTGGAAATTGCCACATTGTATCGTCAGGAATTTAACAGTGATATTTTTATTGATATGGTTTGCTACCGCCGTCATGGACATAACGAGGGTGATGAGCCGAAATTTACACAACCGCAATTATATTCTCTTATTGATAAACATTTAAATCCGCGTGAAGTATATACACAATATCTGATTGAAAACGGGGAAGCAGATGCCAGGGAACTGGCACGGGAAATGGAACAGAAATTTTTGGCAGATTTGCAGGAACGCCTGGATGAAGTGAAACAAAATCCATTACCTTATACCTATCAGCAACCTGAATTGGTTTGGAAAACATTACGTAAAGCTACTTCCGAAGATTTTGATCAATCACCGGTAACTGCAATAAAAGAGGAAGGCCTCCGGATATTATTTGATGGCATGATGAAATGGCCGGAAGGATTTAAACCATTACGTAAAATAGAAAAACTTATACAGGATAAAATAAAGCTATTTACTGACGAAAATAAAATTGACTGGGCAACTGCAGAATTAATGGCCTATGGTAGTTTATTGGTAGAAGGAAAGGATGTTCGTATGAGCGGACAGGATGTTAAGCGGGGCACTTTCAGTCACCGGCATGCAGTTATTTATGATGAAAATACCAATAAAGGGTATAATCGTCTTAATCATTTTACAGCGACGCAATCGCCATACCGCGTATATAATTCATTATTGAGCGAGTATGCTGTATTGGGTTTTGAATATGGTTATGCTATGGCAAATCCTAATGCATTGGTAATATGGGAAGCACAGTTCGGCGATTTTTGTAATGGTGCTCAAACCATCATAGACCAATTTATTATTGCAGCTGAAACCAAATGGCAACGTATGAATGGTTTGGTAATGCTTTTGCCTCACGGTTATGAAGGACAGGGTCCAGAGCATAGCAGTGCAAGAATGGAACGCTTTCTTCAACAATGCGCCGAATTGAATATTATAGTAACCAATGTAACTACTGCGGCTAATTTATTTCATGTATTAAGACGGCAACTTGCATGGCCATTCCGTAAGTCATTAATTAATTTTTCACCTAAAGCTAATTTACGCCATCCCGGTACATACAGCAAGATTCATGAATTTACATCAGGCGGATTTAAAGAAGTAATTGATGATGCAAAGGCCACTGACCCTTCTTTAATAAGTAAGGTATTGTTGTGCAGTGGTAAGATGTATTTTGATCTGATGGAAAAACAGCAAAAAGATAACCGTTCAGATATTGCGATTATCAGGCTTGAACAAATTCATCCATTACCACAAAAGCAATTGGACGAATTGTATAAAAAATACAGCAAAGCCATTTGGTACTGGGTTCAGGAAGAACCAATGAATATGGGAGCTGCTACTTTTTTGCGAATGAATTTAAAAAATATTAATTTTTATATCATCAGCAGGCAATCCAGTGCCGCTACTGCCAGTGGCTACAGTAAAGTGCATGCAAAAGAACAGGCTCAGATTGTAGACACTGCTTTTACCATCTGACGAATATCATCTGTAAATTATTAAAGTCCAATACAATCGTATTGGGCTTTTTTTTATATTTGTAACATATAAACGAAAAAAATACGTTTATATGTTTTAAAATTCAATATAATCTAACAAATGCCCCTATATTCATTTGCTTCCCTAACCCATCTTATATCTTAAATAATAATAAATATTATAACCATGGTAGTGATACCCCCAACCCGAATAGGGCTTAAATACCTAATGGTATTTGCCGGCCTGTTTATGGCTGTTTCTGTTTATGCACAATCATCAGTAAAAGATGATGATTTAGGCTTAGCCAACAGCTTCAGCAAAAAATATAAGGATGATGATATTATGCTGAAATCATCCTATCAATTTTTTACATTTGATAAGGGCAAAAATGCATTGGGCGATAAAGTGGTTGAAATAGAAGAAAACTCCGAATATGAATATCTGGCTTTAAAAAAGTATAGCAGTACTGCACATCCAGAATTTTACAACAGGTTTATACAGCTGAAAAATTTTAAAAGAGCCATCTGGTATGGTAATAAATATTATACCATGGAAAAGGGCGGGTACGACCGTTCCGTAACCGGGGATGAAACATTTTTTGATGATAGCCGCGTGCAATTTTTCGGCCTGCGTTTTACCGATGTTGGTTCTGCTCAGCGGATAACTGTAAAAAAACAATATGGCGATGGTAAATACCTGACCCGTATTTTTTTCCACTCTTCTTATCCTACTAAGGAAAGAATTCTGGAGTTCAAAGTGCCAGACTGGCTTACTGTAGAATTCAAAAAAATGAATTTTGAAGGCTTTAAAGTGGAGTTGAAAGAAACTAAAAAAGGCGGTTATACCAATTACCTTTTTATTGCTACAGACCTGCCGGCATTTAAAAGTGAATATCGCAGAATTGGCCGTGCCAGTACAGATCCGCATATAATAGTACAAATAAAATCATTTGAGGCTAAGGGTGAAATATTAAAGGGTTTTGATAAAGTAGATGATGTATATGCCTGGAATAACAGGTTGTACCTGATGGCGGGTAATGATAAAGACAAACTTAAATCAACTGTTACTAAAATAACTGAAGGTAAAACAAAAGATATCGATAAGATAAAAGCTATTTACTACTGGGTTCAGGATAATATCCGTTATATAGCTTATGAAGATGGGTACTCAGGTTATATTCCTGCTTCTGTACAGGATGTGCTTACCAAAAAATATGGCGATTGTAAAGGGATGGCCAACCTGCTTACCGAAATGCTTAAGCTTGGAGGATACAATGCTCATTTTACCTGGATAGGTACAAGGAGTTTACCCTATTCTCAAACACTTCCTGCATTATGCGTAAACAATCACGCAATTTGTACTTTGTATTTTGAAAATAAAACCTATTTCCTTGATGGTACTGAAAAGTGGGTTCCCTTCGGGCAAAATGCATTCCGGATACAGGGTAAAGAAGTGATGATTGCCGATGGAGATAAATTTCAGATAATACCGGTACCCACCACCACTGCTGATGAAAATAAGTTATTTACCAAGGCTGATTTTACTTTAGAGAATGAAACCTTAAAAGGAAAAGTTAAAGTATCATTAACAGGAAACCAGCGTACCGATTTTCATCAGAGTTATCAGGAATTACCCACTACAAGTCAGGAAGAATTTCTGAACGATTTTCTTGAATTTGGTAATGATAACTTAGTTGCCACTAATGTAAAAACAAGTGACCTTAAAAACAGAGAACTGCCTGTTACCATTGAAGGCGATATCGATCTTACCAATAGTGTTAATTCCATCAGCGGAGATAAATATGTGGGCATCGACTTTTTCCCCAAAACACTGGAACGTTTTGTGCCCGATGAAAAAAGAGTAGAGGGCTTTGATCTGGATGATATCATCAAATTTGAAGATGAAGTTTCCTTAACCATACCTGCAGGAAAACTATTTACAGATAAGCCCGATAATCTTGAAATTAAAAATGACGGATATGAGTTTAAAGGCGAGTATATAATAACCAACAATAAACTGGTACTTAAAAAAACACTGGCCATAAAGAACAGTATTATTAAAAAGGCTGATTTTGCCAGCTGGACAAAATTTATTGAGTCTATTAAAGAATTCAATAAATACCTTATAACCATTACCAAAAAATAATTTCAACTTAAAATTTACCGCAGATGAAAAAGTTACTGCTTCTTATATTATCGATAACCATTTACGGTGCATCATCATTTGCACAGGGAGTTATTGATGAAGATTTTCTGGACAATATTGATAAAAATGCAACCCCGTTATGGTCACAGGCTGCTACACAATTTGCCAATAATACCACCCCGGATAAATACAATAAAGAATCGGCGGTGATTATTGGATTTAAAAGAGAACTGAGTATTGATAAAAAATCAAAATTTGGGTTTTTAACCAAAGGAGAGAGGAGTCTCACCTTTTACGAAAATGTTCGCTTTAAAATTAAACTGAATGATAAAAATGCAGTAAATGCATTCACCGAATTTTATTTCCGTTACAGCGATAAAGAAGATGGCTTTAGTGCAAAACTGTATAAGAATAACGGCGTGGCATCTAATGTAAATCTGGCGGATGCTGTTAGAGTGGAAAGCACAGGAAGTGTACCTGAGTTTTTCAAAAGTTTTTTTGATCAGGAATTAAATGCACAAAACCGATATTACAAAGTGGCCATTCCTGATCTTGAACCAGGAGATGTGCTGGAATATGTTGCTATCACAAAAAGTAAACTTGATGTAAGAGGAAACGGGATTATTCAGTTTTCTCCGCAATATGAATTGTGCTCAAAAAAATACCCCGTACTTTTTAATCAGATCGCAATTGAAACAGATGATAAATCTTATTTTAAATCACTGTCAAAAAACGGAGCGCCGGAATTCAAAAAAGAAGCTTCAGTAAATAGTGAGTTCTTCCGTTATGTATTTACAGATACAGATCGCCCTACAGAAAAAGACGTCAATTTTATTAATGCATATCGCCAGCAACCTTTCACAAAATTTCAGGTAATCTATTCCAATAAGGAAGATGTTAAAGGGGTACTTATTGGTACTAAAGGAGAAATTAAGTCAGGGTTTACCAAAGAAGATCTGGCTAAAAGAGCCTGGGAAGATTATGCTCAAACAGGAGACTATTTTATGGGTAGTGTTCCTGTGCAGAGTTATGTAAATAATCTGTGGGCCGAGTTGAAAAAGCTGGGTGCTAAAGACTGGCCGGAAAAAGAGTATATCAAAAACGTGTATTACAGACTGAGGAACATGGTGTTGTTCCGCGATAATTATTTAAGTGATCAAACTGCGGCATATTTATTTGGATCATTGTTATATCAAAGAGATATCAAATCAGATTTGATTATTTCTGTATCGAATAATATCGGTGAATTAAAAGATGTGTTGTTCGATAATGAGATCCGTTATGTTACAAGGGTAGGGAAAGATTTTTATTTCAACTTTACAGATCATTCTAATCCCGGAGAACTGGTAGAGAGTTTATTGGGCAGCGAAGCCTATTTAATTCAGGAACCGGATAAAAAATCAGCTGTACAGGTTATTCAGCCAATTAAATTGCCCGATGCCACATTTGAACAAAATACTGCCTTGTTTGAAATTACTGCCAGCTTAAATCCCGACTTAAATACAATGGCTATTTCAAGAGTAAGTTCATATAAAGGAATCAGCAAGAACAGAAATATTGGAGACGCATTGAAGTTTACTCCTTATATGGTTACTGATTATAAGTATTATAATGGTAATGATCCTACAGAAAATATGAAGGCTAGAGAAGAAGAACAATACAGCAATATGATCAGAACACTAAAAGAAAAATACAAGGAAGAGAAACCTAAGTTTGTAAAGGACGAATTGCAAAAAGAATTTGGGAGGAAATTGACATACAAAAATTTTACGCTGAATAGTGACGGACGCAGTATGAAAACACTGGATTTAAAATATACAGAAGAGTTTGAATTGCCGGGAATGGTTCGTAAAGCAGGTAAAAAAATACTGGTTAATTTGCCGGGCTTGGTGGGCTCTCAATTACAGTTTAAAAAGGATGAGCGTAACAGAAATAATGATATTGATGTGGACTATGCAAGAACGCTGATATGGAAAATTAATTTTAAAATACCGGAAGGTTATACACTTGAAGGATTGACCGAACTGGCTGCTAATGTAGACAATGAGATTGGTACTTATGTTTGTACTGCCACGCAGGCCAATGGAACTGCTACTGTAGAAATTAAAAAAGTATATAAAAAAGCCACGTTCTCCAAAACTAAATGGAATGATATGCTGGCATTTGTGGATGCTGCTTTCAATACTTCTTTTAAAAACTTACTTTTAAAACCCTCAAAATAATACAATGAAGAAAATCGGGATGGTGCTGTTTGCGATGGCTTTGCTTAACAATAGTGAAGCTCAATACAAAAAAGCAAGTTTTTTTACCAAAGACGGGCGGGTATATGAACTGGGGGTAGTAAATTCTTTTTTTTCAAACAGAGAAGGTAGTGCACCAATTTCCATTTTTTACAGCAACTCTATTGAAGGAGGTAAAAGCTTGTCTGTATTTTCCGACATGGAATTTATGCTGAAAAGTAAATATTCTTATAATGCTACTTATAATGATCCCACTACTTATAATAGTGTTACAGGAAAAGTAATTGCAAACAGAGGATCTGCATTAGTAATAAAATATGGTGTACAATACCGTTTTGTACAAGCCGATGCGGAAAAAGAAAAATTTGCACCTTATCTGCGTTTGGCACTTGCTGTTGCGTACGATTTTGGTGCAAGTAATCCGGTAAATGAAAAGGGAGAAAGTATTTCGCCTGAACCTGAAATTAATTCAACAGCCGCTTTTTTAGGTGCAGAAGCCGGCGCTGGCATTTCCTATTATTTCACCAAAAATTTAGGCATACGTGCGGGAGTAGCCTACAGGCCGGGTGTTACACTCGCCTCAGGTTTTGCAAGCGGTAATATTTACAATTCATTTATAAGTCACCCAATGGTTAGTGTTTCGCTGAAATATAAAATATTCAGTGAGTAAGTAATACCAAATAGTATCACTAATTTTTTTTTTTGAGTCGCTTGTTTATACTGCTTATCAATTTAAAAACACTCAAAAAAAATCTGCATTCTTACTAATGCGGTTTTTTTTTAAATTATTTACAATTTCGAAAACGTAGTAGCCTGGCAAAAAAATTTGAAAGAAAGTCTTTTCTGAAATTTACAAAAGTACTCTTCTGATTAACCTAAGCCTTCATAAACAATTGCAGCCCCCTGACCAACTCCAATACACATAGCAGCTAATCCGTATTTGCCTTTACGGCGTTTTAACTCATGTATTAAGGTGGTGGAAATTCTTACCCCACTGCAACCCAACGGATGCCCCAAAGCAATGGCGCCGCCATTTACATTTACTTTTTCAAGATCTAATCCCAAATCATAAATGCATGCAATAGATTGTGAGGCAAAAGCTTCATTTAATTCTACCAGATCAAGATCTGCAATATTTATACCTGCTCTTGCCAAAGCTTTTTTGGTGGCGGGTACTGGTCCTATGCCCATTATTGATGGATCTACTCCGGCCACAGCCATGCTTACCACTTTAGCAATAGGCACTAATCCGTATTTTTTTACTGCGGTTTCGCTGGCTAATAGCATAGCAGCTGCACCATCATTTATACCACTGCTGTTGCCGGCTGTAACCGTTCCGTCTTTTGCAAATGCTGGTTTTAATGTAGTTAATTTTTCAAGACTGGACAGGCGGGGGTGTTCATCATTTTCAAAATCAAAAATATTGCTGCCAATCTGTACCTGCAGCGGCACAATCTCATCATTCCATTTATTATCAGCTAAAGCTTTAGCGTATTTTCTCTGACTTGCCAGTGCAAATTCGTCCTGTGCCGTACGGCTGATATTCCACTGCCGGGCCACATTTTCTGCAGTTTCGCCCATGCTGTACGGATGGTATAACTCAGACAATTTTTTATTTACAAACCGCCAGCCTAAAGTAGTATCAAAAATTTGAGTATCCCTTGCAAAAGGAGTGCTGCTTTTGGGCATTACAAAAGGCGCCCTGCTCATGCTCTCTACACCGCATGCAATCATTATATCCCCGTCGCCGCAGGCAATGGCCCTTGATGCATCCATAATAGCCTGCAGTCCGCTTGCGCATAAACGGTTAACCGTATTGCCACTAACAGTAACGGGAAGGCCAGCCAGTAATGCTGCCATACGGGCAACATTGCGGTTATCTTCGCCACTCTGGTTGGCATCTCCTGCAATTACATCTTCAATGGCATTAATATCCACAGAAGGATTTCGATTGATTAAAGCTTTAATAACATAGGCCAGCAGGTCATCCGGACGAACATTACTTAATGCACCTCCGTATTTACCAATGGGAGTTCTTACTACGTCGATTACGTAAACTGTCTGCATAAATATTTTTTTGCTTAATCCGGAATTGTCCGGCACATTCTTGCTTAATAGTCTTACAAGGTTGTATCTGGAGGGTAAATTTATGGAATAATCTATATCCCATTTACAACAGGTAAAATATTAATAAAATAACAGGCATTGTATACTTGTCCGGATATTATTTAACAGAACAAGAAAGTAGCTGAAAATAGTCACTTAAACAGCCCATTTTCAGCAATAAATTTAGTTGAGTTATCTTTGCAGCATGTCAGCAGCTAAGAACATACGAACATTTACTCTTCCCGAACTGAAAGAATACTTTGAATCCATTGGAGATAAAAAATTCCGTGCTATTCAAACCTACGAGTGGTTATGGAAAAAGAATGCCCGCAGTTTTGACGAAATGAGTAATCTTTCTCTTGAGTTGCGCAAAAAGCTGTCGGATGATTTTGATTTTAAAACGATGACGGTAGATGCCACACAGCATAGCAGTGATGGTACGCTTAAATCCAGGTTTAAGACACATGACGGCCATTTGATGGAAGGAGTGATCATTCCAACAGACAAAAGAAATACGGCCTGTGTGTCTTCTCAGATTGGCTGTAGTTTATCCTGCAAGTTTTGTGCAACGGGTTTAATGGATCGTGTGCGTAACCTGAATTTTGATGAGATATACGATCAGGTGGCTATGCTGAATGAACAAAGCGAAAAAATGTATGGCACCGGCATTACTAATATCGTGTATATGGGAATGGGAGAGCCTTTATTAAATTACAGTAATGTACTTAAATCAATTGAAAGGATTACTGCAAGTGATAGTATGGCAATGAGTCCCAAACGTATTACAGTATCTACTGCAGGGGTGGCCAAAATGATCAAACAGCTGGGTGATGATAAAGTGCGTTTTAATCTGGCTTTATCCTTACATGCGGCTACCGATAAAAAGCGGGACAAGATTATGGCGATAAATGAAACCAATAATATTGCAGCCTTAATAGAAGCCCTCAATTATTTTTACGACCAATCCAAGAATGACATTACTTTAGAATATGTTTTGTTGCAGGGAGAAAATGACAGTCTTGAGGATGCAGAAGAACTTGTAAAAGTATACCGTAAGATTCCCACTCATTTGGTAAATGTGATAGAATACAACTCTGTAGCCGGTATACCATTCTTAAAATCGGATGAAGATCAAACACAGATATTTACCGATTATCTGGCCAAACACCGTGTAAATGTGCGGGTACGACGCAGCAGAGGTAAGGATATTGATGCCGCATGCGGACAATTAGCCAATAAGAATACCGCATCTGTATAAATAGGTCCGAAAAATTTAAAAACCAATAAGAGAGGCAAAATATTTATCTTTGCTGTTCACTACTGTTGTAATAACAGCAAAAACTTCAACAACATGAGCCAGGCTCCATTTCAGAAATTCTCCGGTAAAAAGAAAAATAGCGTAGTAAAAGAGGAAATCCGTCAGGAAAAGAAGCAGTACCGCAAAGAGCGCAATGCATTTTTCGATAAAAAGAAAGAAGAAGAATATCAGGCAAGAATTGCCAAACGTAATGGAATGGCTCCCAAAGCGGCAGATAATGCCAAAGCCAAACCGGTAAAAGAAGAAGTATCTACCAGAACCACACCCAAATTTAAACCTACAGGCGGAGCCGCAAAAACACCGCATGCAAAATCAGAAAAAGCGAAAGCAGCCAATGATAATGCACCTACAGGTATTATGCCTTTGAATAAATATTTAGCGCATTGTGGTGTTTGTTCAAGAAGAGATGCAGTAGCATTGATCACAACCGGTAAAGTGAAATTGAATGGCGTGGTTGCAACTGAACCGGGCTATAAAGTGCAGCATAACGATGAAGTGATATACAATGGAAAAAAATTATTTGTAACCAAGGACCTTGTATATATTCTGCTTAATAAGCCTAAAGATTATATTACCACAACCGACGATCCCCAGGGAAGAAAAACGGTATTGGAACTGATACAAAAAGCCACAACCGAAAGAGTATATCCTATTGGAAGACTGGATAGAAATACGTCAGGTGTTTTGTTGCTGACCAATGATGGAGATCTTACCCAAAAACTATCTCATCCCAGCTATGAGATTACTAAAATTTACGAAGCCAAATTGGATAAGCCTTTAACCAAAACAGATTTCGATAAAATTTTAAAAGGTGTGAAATTAGAAGACGGAGAGATACATGTGGACAGCCTTGCTTATGCCGACAGTAAAGACAAATCAATAGTTGGTATTGAATTGCACAGTGGCCGTAACCGTATTGTGCGCCGTATATTTGAATATCTGGGTTATGATGTTAAAGGATTGGATCGTGTGGTATATGCCAATCTTACCAAAAAGAATGTAGAACGTGGTAAATGGCGCTTCCTTAGCGAAAAAGAAATCCGTTTGCTCAAATACATGAATGCCTCCAAAAAGAAATAAGCCGTGGTAAAAACTAAACCTGACATTGTTTTTGAGAATGATGATTTTGTTGCTGTAAATAAGCCTGCCGGAATGTTATCTATTCCCGACAGGGTACAAAGTGCAGTTTCATTAAAAGAAATACTGGTTGAAAAATACGGCGTTATTTTTACGGTACACCGTTTAGACCGTGATACCAGTGGTATGATTGTATTTGCCAAAAATGAAACGGCTCATAAATTTTTGTCACAGGCTTTTGAGGGAAGAAAAGTTGAAAAATATTACCAGGGTATTGTGCATGGTTGCCCTGATGAAAAGGCCGGTCTAATTGATGCACCCATCAGCGAACATTTGGTACAAAAAGGATTGATGGTGATACACAGAAATGGTAAACCTTCACAAACCGGGTATGAAGTAATAGAAACGTACAAAATGTTTTCTCTGGTACAATTTCAATTGTTTACCGGACGAACCCATCAGATACGGGTACACTGTAAAAATATCGGGCATCCGCTTGCCTGTGATGAATTATACGGAGATGGCAAACCTGTATTACTCTCATCTATAAAAAGAAAATTCAAACTTAGTAAACATGATGAGGAAGAACGGCCCATGCTGAACAGGCTGGCCTTACACTCTTATTGCCTTAAATTTACGGATGCTACAGGGCAGGATTTTAATTTGACAGCAGCACTTCCCAAAGATATCAGAGCACTTATACAACAGCTGAAAAAGAATTTGTATTAAGAAAGCCGTTCATTACAAACGGCTTCCTAAAACTAGAAAATACGAGAGCTTCTTACTCTATATTGGGTTGTGGCGTATACCTTAAATAAGGCTTTATTACTTCCACCCCTTTTGGGAATTTTTTAATGGCTTCTTCGGAGCTTATCGCAGGTACCACAATTACTCTTTCGCCTGCAGCCCAGTTGGCTGGTGTAGCCACACTATAATTAGCAGTCAGTTGTAAAGAGTCTACCACACGCAATACTTCCACAAAATTTCTTCCTGTAGAAGCAGGATAAGTGATAATCAATTTAACGGCTTTATCAGGGCCAATAATTACTAAAGAACGAACCGTCATAGTAGCGGATGCATTTGGATGTAGGAAGTCATATAATTCAGAAACCTTTCTATCGTCATCAGCAATAATGGGAAAATCCACTGTGCAATGCTGTGTTTCGTTAATATCATTGATCCAACCTAAATGTTTATCAACAGGGTCAACACTAAGTGCAAGCACTTTTACATCTCTTTTGGCAAACTCATCTTTTAAAGCAGCGGTACGACCTAATTCGGTGGTGCAAACAGGCGTATAATCTGCAGGGTGAGAAAATAAAATGCCCCAGGAATTGCCCAGGTATTCGTAGAAATCTATTTCTCCTTTAGAGGTTTTGGCTTTAAAGTTGGGCGCAATGTCCCCTAATTTTAAACTCATGATGGTTGATTTTAGGTCACAAATATAATACTCTACTATTTAAATAGACTAATAAATGTAATTTTTTTTTTCTACCTTACAAATTATTTACTTTTTATGTTGTCTAAAAAAACACAGTACGGCTTAAAAGCATTGGGTTTTCTGGCGTCAAAATATGGGGAGGGCCCTGTATTAATTTCAGAAATAGCCAGAAAAAAAAAGATTCCTATTAAATTTTTAGAAAGCATTCTGCTGCAACTGAAAAATAAAGGCGTGTTGGATAGTAAAAAAGGCAAGGGTGGCGGTTATTTCTTAGCCAATGCACCTAAAAAAACCTCACTGGCTTTTGCCATCAGAATTGTGGATGGACCAATAGCCATGATTCCCTGTGTAAGTCTGAACTTTTATGAAAAATGCAAGGATTGTAACGAAGCTACTTGTGGATTAAACAAGGCAATGAAATTTACAAGAGACGCTACCTTAAAGATATTAGAGAAGAAAACTTTATATGATCTTATTGATACGGATGTGGAAGAGTAGGAGGGAATAGGGAATAGTGAATGGTCAATTGTGAATAGAGAATGGTGAATAGGGAATGGCCAATGTGAGAAGCGTTAGTGCGGCGGAAAAAATATTCGAAGTTGTACTTTCTTAAATTCAACATCAATTTGAAGAGGCTCTTTTTACAGAAGATTTTCCAAAGCGTTGCTTTACATTATCGATGGCCTTATAC
>JBAXET010000049.1:0-17797 GCA_037140275.1 Ferruginibacter sp.
GTATTAAAGGCAGGGCTAATAATATTAATACGGCAAGATTAAAAAGACTATTTCTTTTAAAAAAGCATCAGCCTTTTATTTCACTGATATGACTTTAGTAAATCAGGTCATTTTTTTTGACATTCCCACTATCTCACCCTACCTTTGCAGCCTAAAAAAATAAGCTCTAACAATAATTTTATTAATTGAATTTTATGGTAGAAATTAAACCAGATGAAATCTCGGCGATCCTTCGCCAGCAGTTGAGCAACTTTAATGCTTCTGCAAGCCTGGAAGAAGTAGGCACTGTACTTCAGGTGGGTGATGGTATTGCCCGTGTATATGGCTTAAATAATGTACGCAGTGGTGAATTGGTGGAGTTTGATAATGGTGTAAAAGCTATTGCACTTAACCTGGAAGAAGACAATGTGGGTGTGGTATTGATGGGTGACAGCAGTGAAATTAAAGAAGGAGATAAAGTAAAACGTACCGGTCAGATTGCCTCTATAAAAGTAGGTGAAGGTATGAGCGGTCGTGTTATTAATACTTTGGGTGAGCCAATTGATGGTAAAGGCCCTATTACTGGTGAATTGTATGAAATGCCATTGGAGCGTAAAGCACCTGGGGTAATTTTCAGAGAGCCGGTAAAAGAGCCATTACAAACCGGTATCAAAGCAATCGATGCGATGATTCCTATCGGACGTGGTCAGCGTGAGTTAATTATTGGTGACCGTCAAACTGGTAAAACTGCTATCGCGGTGGATACTATTATTAATCAGAAGGAATTTTATGCAGCAGGTAAGCCTGTTTATTGTATATATGTAGCAATCGGACAAAAAGCTTCTACCATTGCCGGTATTATGAAGACTTTGGAAGAAAATGGTGCAATGGCGTATACCACTATCGTTGCGGCTTCTGCATCTGATCCTGCTCCATTACAATTCTATGCTCCATTTGCCGGTGCGGCCATTGGAGAATTTTTCCGTGATACCGGTCGTCCTGCTTTAATTATTTATGATGATTTGTCTAAACAGGCTGTGGCTTACCGTGAGGTATCCTTATTATTACGTCGTCCACCGGGCCGTGAGGCTTATCCTGGTGACGTATTTTACCTGCATAGCCGTTTACTTGAAAGAGCTGCAAAAGTTATTGCTAAAGATGAAATTGCTGCACAGATGAATGATTTACCTGCAAGCATTAAGCATCTGGTAAAAGGTGGAGGTTCATTAACCGCATTACCAATTATTGAAACTCAGGCAGGTGACGTATCTGCATATATACCTACTAACGTAATTTCAATTACCGACGGACAGATATTTTTGGAAGGTAACTTGTTTAATGCTGGTATTCGTCCGGCCATTAACGTGGGTATTTCTGTAAGCCGTGTGGGTGGTAACGCTCAGATTAAATCAATGAAAAAAGTTGCGGGTACACTTAAGTTAGATCAGGCATTATACCGTGAGCTGGAAGCCTTCTCTAAATTTGGTGGCGATTTGGATGCTGCAACTAAAAATGTAATTGATAAAGGTGCAAGAAATGTGGAAGTTTTAAAACAGCTGCAATATTCACCAATGAGTGTGGAAAAACAAGTTGCTATAATTTACTTGGGTACTCAGGGCTTATTAAGAGGTGTTGCTGTAAAAAATGTTAAAGCATTTGAAGAGCACTTCATGATGGAAATGGAAAATAAGTATCCTGAAGTTTTAGCTGAGTTTAAAAAAGGTAATTTACCTGAAGATGGATTGAAGAAAATGACTGAACTGGCAGCTGGATTGACTCCTCAGTACAAATAATACTACTTAACTGAATAATAAAAAAAGCTTCCGGATTAATGGAAGCTTTTTTTATTACGTTTTCTGAGTGATTAATTGATAATAATTTTATGACTGCTGCATATTCCATCATTCCAGATTTCTACCACATATACCCCGGCAGCTAATCCATCTGCCAGATTTATTTGATGTGATTGTTGCCCTGCAGTTAAAAGAAAACTTTCTGCCATAATTTGTTTTCCCGAAACATCTAATAATTTAAATGTTGTATTTCCTTTTACATTTTTAAAAAAAGAAACTGTCATTTTGTTTTTTACCGGATTAGGAGATATAACAATATCTGTACCCTTCGAATTTTGCTTGATGACAATAATATTCGAATATTCAACAGTTCCTGATAACGTAACAATTTTAAGTCTGTAGTATTTTACAGGTGCAATAAAGTAATCATTATAGTTACCATCTAATATTATATTGGTTGAATTTATGTATTGTGTTGCGGTTTCATTAAATACAATACCATCAATGCTCGATTCTAAAATCACTTTATCAGCAGCAAATAAATTTTCTATCTTCCACTGCAGATAGTTTTTTGTGTTATTTGCTGTGCCACTGAATTGTATAATTTTAGCAGGCAATGCCGCTCCCGTTAAGGTTAATGTAAAGTTGGCTCGGGTATTGCTTATGCCATCTACCATTAACAGATAGTTGGTGTTGGCTGCCAGTCCGGTAAATGTAGCTAATGCTCCATTTGCATTGAAAGTGCGACAGGCAACCGGCGCAGGAAAAGTTTGCGCAGTAGGACAGGTAGATACTTGATACAAAGCTAATTCAACTCCTGCACCACAGGCCGCCTGAGTAGACGGAGTAGTAGTATATCCACTAACAGTTACGACTGTACTACCTCCTGCAGCTCCTGTTTTTATTGCATAGTATGCATTATTGGTAATCCCGGTTCCGGTAGCAGTACAATTGATTCCTGTATATTGAGGATCGATGGTTTTATCACTGGTAGCGTGATTTAAATCGAATAGAACACTTGTGCCTGTTGGTGTGGCAACGCTTGGAAAAGTTAATGGGCAATTATCTTTAGACTCTGGCGTAGCTACTAATGGAATCATTTCTGTAGCGCCACATCCGCCATAATTCAATCCTCTTGGATTAATACAATATAATGCACCTGTATAGCAAGACCAATCAGGACTTCTTCTATCTACACCATTTACAATGGAATAGTTCATCAATTTACCGGGATCCACATTTGGCCATCCCCCAATATAACTATCATTAATATGGCCCAATCCGAGCGAATGCCCTAGTTCGTGCAGCAGCACCGATTCCATATCAAATTCAGCAATGGCTATTGATGTTTTACACGGACCGTTATTGAAATTAACCGCACCTGTTGATACACCACTATTTCTTATGAGAATATCAAAGCCGGGACTTTGTGAATTCAAATTTCCAGTACAGGATCCTCCGGAATAATAACATGATGCTAAAACACCACTAGGTAAAACCGGCACTCCGGTATTGGTATTATCCAGCATAATAATATTGGGCGCAGTGGCCGCAGCTATCGATTGCGAAGTGGTGGTTGCCGCATTGATATAATTTAATCCGCAAACTTCCTTCCATGTAGCGATGGCCCTTTCAAAAGGTGCTTTTTGAGCAGATGTACTAAAGTCTACGCCACTCCCTGCAGTACTCGTGCTATACACAAAGCTATATCCCCCCGATCCATTATTATTCATCAAATTAAACATCCTTTCTTCTGGTGCAGCACCAAATGTTAAGTTTAGAATAGAATACTTGATATTTAATGTTGAAGATGCTGCAGAAGCAGCACCCAGATTATCTGTAACAGTAAATGTTCCGGTTCCGGCTCTTGATGGAACCCTTACCTGAATTTGTGTTGCAGACCAGCTTACTATTAAACTACTGTTAGCGGGTACAAACCATGCAGCTCCTCCGGTGCCATCATTAGCGTCGTCAAAACTAATTCCTGCAGAACCTGTTGCTGTACCAAAAGCGGAACCATTTATAGTAAGCAAGTTTGTGCCTGCATCGGACAGGGCTCCTGCATTAACTGTAGTTGGTGAAAAACCAGTAATCCCCGGTGCAAGTACACCATTAATAACGGGTGCAAATGAAGATACTTTAAATGAGGGATCCAGATTTTCAAATGCCCTTCCTGTTTTTTGTTGTAGTTCAGGATAGACTTGATTTTCAATATCAGTATACCTGACAAAAGGCGCATTCGCACTTTGCTTTTGAAGGTCATAATTAA
This sequence comes from Ferruginibacter sp., assembly GCA_037140275.1. Classification (GTDB taxonomy): domain Bacteria; phylum Bacteroidota; class Bacteroidia; order Chitinophagales; family Chitinophagaceae; genus Ferruginibacter. Next base: position 4,042 of record JBAXET010000049.1, read on the forward strand.
AGAAACCCTGACTGCTGCTATATACATCAAAAAGCAGTTTGCCGCTAACAGGTGATAAAAGATGAATTGTATTGGGATAACAAAAGAAAATACCAACATGCCCCTTTTCCAATTCCAGTAATTCTGTTGCTCCCATTACAATATTATCAATAGTACCGCCCTGAGTCATTACATCAATATAGTTTATTACAACCGCCCCTTTAAATACTTTATAAGTTTTTACTTTGTTCGACGTAAAAATCATGGTATGAGCAGCATTCCAAAATGGAGTTTGTTCCACTACTTGTCCTTCTACTATTAAAGAAGACTGTTGAATCTTTTCATCAATGGAAACCGGATATAGTGCCTGAGCAACAACAATATTTTTAAAAAAAAGGGAACTGATTAAAAGTAAGAGTACGATAGTTGGTTTTCTTTTCATGTAATGCGATTTATGGCAATTAAAGGTAATAAAATTTAGTGCTTAAATGATATTACCAATTTCAATCTGCCATATTTTTTCCCGGCATAAAAAAAACTCCCGGGTGGGAGTTTTTTTTTATTATAGTATAATGTTGTGTTATACCCCTCTTCTTATTTTAGGCCTTTGCTGGTCCATTCTTTGCTTACGTATCTTGTCAAGCAATTTGCGTTTAAAATCTCCGTCCATTTTAAAAAATCTCTCGCAACGGTTAGGACCAAGTATGCGGTTAAAATTGTCCTGATATTTCTTTTTGATATTTAAAACAGCCTGCTGTTTTTCTAATTCAGGTAAACCAGGTTTTACAGTTTTGATATCAATTTCAAACTGAGCATGTAAAGGCCAGAATTTTTGGGCCTCTGCTTCAGTTAAGTTCAGTTGCTGTGTTATATAGGCTACATATAAGGCTTTAATTTTTTCCTGCCTGTTATTTTCATTAGCTGCCTGATCATCCTGGGCAGAAGCAGTAAAAAGACTGCTCATAAAAATAGTGGTGATCAATAGAATTTTTTTCATTGTATCCTCCTTAATTTTTTAAATCGTTTATGTCAACATTGTCTAGGAATTTATCCAATGCCTTGTCATCCATTAAATAATCTTCCTGTGCCGGTAATTCGTTGTCTGCGGCAATTTTTAATGCTACTGTTTGAGCATCTATATTTTCGCCATTGGCCTGCAGGTATTTGATAATATCATCGTCTGATACTTTAGCCAGCTCTGCATCCACATCTTTAATTTGTTTTGCATCGGCATAAAAACCGGGCAATACTGTTTTGGAAGGATCCGCATTCCCTGTAAACTGGTACACACCCAATGCAATTACCCCAGTAAATACTGCAGCTACTGCATAGCGTAAAAAAACAGTAGTTCGGCTGCGCATAGATACGATTTTTGCCTGTACCGGTTGTGTTGTATGAATGATTTGATCTGCTAATGATTCAAAATATCCGTCAGGAACGGCAAACACATTCTTCTTCCGGATATCAAGCAACACAGGTGATAATTCGCTCAATTCAGCATCCATATCATCTGCAGAGTGAATTAAGTCCAATACTGCAGTTGGCAAATCCTCAAAATAACCTTCAGGAACTGTAAATACATTTTGCTGAGGCAGGTTATGTAAAACAGGTGACATGCTTTCTAATTCCTCTGCTGCGTTATCCCGTGCTTTAATTTTAGTAAGAATGGCATCTGCTAAAGAATCAAAATACCCCTCAGGCAATTTGCCAAACTGAGGTTGAGCAGTTATATCCAACAGTCCTCCTTCAGTTTTAACCAACATTAAAATATCAGTATCCAGCTTTTCAAAATACCCCTCCGGTACGGTAAATACATTTACTTTTTCCATAGCTCCAAGTACCGGGCTGATGTCTTTTAGTTCATTCAATATGTTGGAATTGATTTCCATTATAGTTATAAGACCTTTTTATTTACGCTTAGTTTAATTATTCAATATAAAATCTTCAATTTTTTTTACTGCATGATGATAGCTTGCTTTAAGCGCCCCTTCACTGGTTTCTAAAACCCGGCTCATTTGTTCATAAGGCATTTCATCATAATATCGCAAATTAAATACAACTCTTTGTTTTTCAGGAAGTCGCTGAATCGCAATTTGCAGTTTCCATTCCAGTTTATTGGCATCAAAATGCTGGTCGGCTTTCAATTTATTACTCAGTCCATTTTCTACATCACCCAAAGAAACACTGGATTTTCTTTTCTGCTGTTCCAAAAAACTAAGTGATTCGTTGGTGGCGATGCGGTATAACCAGGTATACAGCTGACTGTCTTCCCTGAAATTCTCCAGTCCTTTCCATACTTTAATAAACATATTTTGCAATACGTCATTGGCATCTTCGTGCTCAACCACCATTCGCCTGATATGCCAGTATAATTTTTCCTGATATTTTTTTATAATAGCAGTAAAAGCCCGTTCTTTTGAAGCAGGCTCGCTGAATTGTATCAGCAATTCTTTATCATCTTGATGTGTGGCCATAATACGATTGAGGTAGTAAAAATAAAAAAACCAACCGTAAGATTGATTTTTATACAAAAAGTTTAACCTGTTTGAAAAATTAAGGACATTTTCCTGTAGTATAAGTGGTAATGCCATCACATTCGGCTAAACAGGCATTATCATAAGTTTTTTTATTGCATCCGCATACCGGATTTGAAAACGTGGGACAAACACAATTGGTATTTACTGTTCCCTGAGGACAATTGGTGGTACTACTCGTTGTCTTTTTACAGGAAAACAATACTACCATACCAATCAATAATAAAAAATAAAAGCTCTTTTTCATATCTGTATAAAATCAAAAACCAGGCCAAGGGCTGTTAAAAATTAGCCTTTACGCGCTATTACCTTTTCTGCTGCTGCCACAATATTGGGCGTATCCAGACCATATTTAGTTAATAATTCTGTTGGCTTACCGCTTTCTCCAAAAGTATCATTGGTTCCAATATATTCAATCGGAATAGGAAAATGTTTGGCTGCTACCTGTGCAATACTATCGCCCAATCCACCGATGATATTATGCTCTTCGGCAGTAACCGCACATTTGGTTTTTTTAATAGATGCAAGTATTGCCTCCGTATCTAATGGCTTAATGGTATGTATATTGATTACTTCAACACTAATTCCTTTTTCTTCCAGTATTTTACCGGCTTCTACTGCTTTCCAAACCAGGTGACCACAGGCAAAAATGGTTACATCAGTACCTTCTGAAAGTTGTTGTGCCTTACCAATTACAAAGTCTTCTTCTTTAGTAAAAATTGGCCATACGGGACGCCCAAAACGTAAGTATACAGGACCTTCATATTCTGCTATGGCTTCTGTGGCAGCTTTGGTTTGATTATAATCTGCAGGAACAATCACCGTCATACCCGGTAACATTTTCATTAATCCTATATCTTCTAAAATCTGATGCGTGGCTCCATCTTCACCCAAAGTAAGACCGGCATGAGAGGCACATATCTTTACATTTTTTCCGCTGTAAGCCACACTCTGACGTATTTGATCATATACCCTTCCGGTTGAGAAGTTGGCAAAAGTGGTGGTAAAAGGTATTTTTCCGCCGATGGTCATCCCTGCAGCAATTCCAATCATATTGGCTTCTGCAATACCGCATTGTACAAAACGCTCGGGAAATTCTTTTACAAATCCATTCAGTTTCATCGATCCTAAAAGGTCGGCAGTTAAAGCTATAATGTTGGGATTTTTTCTTGCAGCTGCTAAAATTCCATCGCCAAAACCACTGCGAGTGTCTTTATTTCCTGTAACCTGAATGTGACTAAGCATATCAATTATTCCTTTTAAACTTTAAAGATTCCGCAAAGTAAAAGAAAGATTCGATTGAAAACTTATACATTTTAAAAAGTTGCACACAAAATCAATACAATTATCGAAAAATACAACAAAATCAATCAGATATTTCTGATACTGAATAATATTTAAGGTTATTTGCCTTTGCATAGGCGAATATATTTTTTAATCTTTCCAAAGTGATGCTGAATTTACTGGCTGTATTTATTCTATGAGCAACAAAAATTGCACAAGTATTATTTCTTTTGGCAGACTCTAACATACTAATGATATCAGCATCACTTCTTTTACTGCTTTTATCTATTCCCAGTCCGAATAATAAGTCGTTTTTTGCGGAAGGGATAATGCTTTTAGAAAAATCCTGTGTGCCATTTAAAGCTCTTACACTTTTAAAATACCGCATCAGTGTTTTATCAAAAAGGCCATTATGTGCTCCGTAAGGATAAGCAAATGTTACCGGGTAAAAGCCATCATTATTCATCAGCTTAAGACCTGCCTCAATCTCGCAACGCATCAATTCTTCCAATGTATGTTTGTATTTATATACATACTCAGGCATATTATAATGACTGGTGGAATGGAATGCTATTTCGTGACCATGATTTTTTATCACAGTAAGTTTGCGTTTTTGTTCTGCCGTAAAGCGGTTGTACTTACATACGTAAAATGTAACTTTTGCACCTGCAGAATCCAGTAATGGCAAGTAAGTATACCAATTGTCTATGTAATCGTCATCAAATGTAAGTACGATACCCGGCTCCTGCATGTTGCCCTGCTTCTGAAATTTTTTACAACCAGTGAACACATAAAGTACCACTGTGAGGGTACATAATACCCTTACAAATATTTTTAGCATAGATAGAATGTTTTTATTAAGTCTGTCTAAAGGGTTGGGGACTTTGGGGGCCGACGAAGATAATAGAAAAAACAATTCAACAATGCAGACTTAATTTACTTGAAAAGATTTTCTTCAGTTTTCATTTTCAACTCCCATTTCCAGGCAGTACCCATCATATCAGTAAGATTTAACATAGGAATCCATCCAAGCTGATTTTTGGCCTTATTATTATTAGCATATATGGCAACCACATCGCCGGGGCGGCGGGGGCTTAATTGATAATTTAATTTTACCCCACTCACTTTTTCAAATGCTGCAATCGCTTCTAAAACAGTATATCCGTCGCCAGTACCCAGATTAAAGACTTCGCAATTAGTACTGTTCTTTTCAGCTATCAGATACAATAACGCTAAAGTATGTGCATGGGCAATATCACAAACATGTATATAATCTCTGATGCAACTGCCATCCCGGGTATCATAATCAAAACCAAATACATTCATCATGGGCAATTTGCCAATGGCTGTTTGGGTAATAGCAGGAACCAGATTGGCTGGCTTACCTATGGGGAGCTCTCCGATATTGATAGAAGGATGAGCGCCAACAGGATTAAAATAACGCAATAAGATAGCTTTTAGTGAGCCGCTTTTTACTGTATCGGCAACAATTTGTTCACCCATTTGCTTGGTAGCTCCATAGGGTGATTCAGCTGGTTTTTGCGGAGTATCTTCTGTAACAGGAATAGCATCCGGATTACCATAAACTGTACAGGAAGAAGAAAAAACAAAATGTGGCACTTTAAATTCTTCGGTACATTTTAAAATATTAATAAGCGAATACAGATTGTTTTCAAAGTACATCAGTGGTTGTGCAACTGATTCTCCAACTGCCTTATAAGCAGCAAAATGAATAATGCCATTGATGTCAGGATTTTCCTGAAAAATAGCAAACGTATCATCATAGTTACACAAATCAACTTTGTAACTCTTAATTTTTTTTCCAATAATTTTTTCCACACCCTTCAGCATGGCTTCATTACTTCTTGAATAATTGTCTGCACATACCACATCAAATCCGTTTTGTACCAGATCAACAATAGTGTGTGACCCTATGTAGCCACAACCGCCGGTTACCAATATTTTTTTCATGATGCAAAGAAAATAAAAAATCACCCAAAAAATGGGTGATTTATATTTAAATACAATAAAATTTAAATTTATATAAAAAGAGAGACTATATAGTACACCCCTGCTGCCAGTAATCCACTAACGGGTATCGTCAATATCCAGGCCCACAAAAGGTTTACTGTTACTCCCCACCGTACTGCACTTAAACGTTTGGTTGCACCCACGCCAATAATACAGCCCGTAATAGTATGTGTTGTGGAAACCGGAATGCCCATTTGTTCAGTAAAAAATAAGGTGAAGGCACCGGAAGTTTCAGCAGCCACACCCTCCAGCGGAGTAACTTTTGTAATTTTTGTTCCCATGGTTTTAATGATTTTCCAGCCGCCGCTCATTGTACCCAAACCAATTGCCAGGTAACAGGCAATTGGCACCCAGCCCGGTAAATCAGAAAAATTTTGAATAGTGCCGTTGGCTATTAATGCAGCACCGATAATACCCATCACTTTTTGAGCATCATTACCACCATGACCAATACTGAAAGCTGCAGAACTCAATAACTGTAACCGTTTAAACATAGTAGCTACTTTAAACGCAGTAGGAGTTTTTATTTTTTCAACATACAAATACACCATGCAAAATATGATTGAGGTAACAATAATACCCCATACAATTTTGCTGTTATCAGCCTTATCAACATCTTTTGCCAGCGCTTTTTCAATGTTGAAAGATGCTACTTTATTTCTAATTTTATCAGCATTAATTGCTTTAATTGGATAAATAGCATTCAAAGCCACCATGGTACTATCCAAAGAAATTTCCTTATGTAAATAATTTTTTAATGGGCCTTTATATTTTTCAGTTTCCACTTTAGCAATATCATATTCTGCCTTACTTGCAGCTTCACTGTTTGCTTTTGATTCCAGAAACAGAAAATCATTCGCATTTCTTACATCATCCTTTAAACGACTGGCTTCAATATTGTTTAACCACCCTTTATCATGGGCTTCTTTTGCTATTCCATCTGCACCAAGAGTTTTGAAATTATGTATCAGTCCTAGAATATTTTCATAGTCGGGCTTTGCCTTTTCAAGCTTTTCTTTTGCAGTAGTATAAGCTTTCAAGCTGGCTGTATCTGCAGGATTGGCTTCTGTTTTAGCCAGAGCATCAGCAGATTCTATTTTATACTTATCAATCTTTAAAAATTTTTGCAGGTTTTCATCCATTTTATTGGTCTGAAAATGCTGAAATAGTAACACCGTTAAAAAAGTAACCAGCGCAATGATGCCCAGCCGTATCCACACATTTCGCATTATGGTAACCACCGTTATAAATATTGAAATACAACCGCCAATTACTGGTGCCAGAAAAATAAATAATACAGTTTTAATAATGATGCTGGTTTCAACAATTTTACCCCAGCTGAATCCAATACCCTTCAGAGATAAAGCATGTGCAATGGCTGCCCCTGCAAACCCTCCAATTAGCGTATGGGAGGAAGAAGAAGGAATACCGTACCACCAGGTTAACAGGTTCCAGAAAATAGCAGCAATCAGGCCGGATAAAATTACCGGCAGTGTAATAAATTCTTTATTTACTGTTTTGCTGATACTATTGGCAACTGCATGATCTTTAAATATGAAAAATGCAACAATATTAAAAATGGCCGCCCAAACTACGGCCTGAAAAGGAGTTAACACTTTTGTTGAAACCACAGTGGCAATGGAATTGGCTGCATCATGAAACCCATTGATGTAGTCGAATATTAATGCCAGTGCTATAATTATTATTACTAAAGTCATAAATATTTTGGTTAATAGCTGATAGTTAATGGTTCATAGTAAAGACGGTTTTACACTATGAACTATAGACCATGAACAATGAACATTAAGCGTACTTAACAATTATACTTTCAATCACATTAGCTGCATCCTCGCATTTATCAGTAACAATTTCCATTACCTGATAAATTTCCCTTTTCTTAATTACTTCTTTTGCATCGTCTTCTTCGTCAAATAACTTTTCAATACTCATATCAAAAATATCATCGCCCTGATTTTCTATACTGTTAATGGCTACCAGTGCATCAGTGATCTTGCGCATATCTTTCATATTGCGTAATTCGGTAACTGCATTATAAACAGCTACACAACCCTGAGCAATGATATCGGCCATTTTATGAATACCGGTATCGTTGGGGTTAACACGATAAAAATTTATTTTTTTAGCAGAGGCATAAATATAATCTGCAATATCATCTAAAGCTGAAGCCAGATAGTGAATATCTTCTCTGTCGAACGGAGTGATGAAATTTTTACCCAACTCAGTAAATATCTGGTGTGTATAATCATCATTTATGTGCTCCATATCCTCAATTTCTTTGATCAGTTTTTGCCTTTCATCAAAATCGGGTTCGTTAACCACTTCTTTTAATTTTTCGCCCATTTTTATTAATACATCAACCACGCTTTCAAATAGTTGAAAGAAAACCCTGTCTTTGGGTAAAAAGATTTTTAAGATAGAATTTAAGCCTGCCATAATTATACAATTTGCGGCAAAGGTTAGCCAATAAGCCAAAATATGAAAGACCTTTTAAAATGGTAATGATTTGTTAACACAGGCGTAACATTAAATTGTTATTTCTTTCCCTTAAAATTTGTTACATAGTTAAGAAACACCGGTTTTGAATGTTAGCAACTTTACTATTACCCCATTTACTCCAAGCTCAATACCTTATGATACAGTAGATGCCACCAAAGATTTAATAAAAGGTATCTTATCTTTTGATAACCTTTTTTACAATAGTTGAATTACCGGCTACATACAAGCCCAGTCTCAGATTGCAGTAACCAAAGCCGCAAAAGGTTTTTCCAGGGCGATTTTACCCAACGGTAATAACAGTTATTTGCAGCAAATATTAAATACAGCACTTTGTGATTAGACTATATATACGTTACAATGCCAAACTTGTACTATGTTATGATAAATAACGAAAGAAAAATGCAACTGCCAGGTTTTACAAGTAATGTAAAAAATAGTCTATTTAACTGCCTTTTACCATTCCGATTTCAGGTACGTAACATTTACGTAACATACAGGTAACATTTCCGTAACCTTATGTTCATGTTGACGTAATAATAAAGTAATCTCTTTGCGGAATGAAATTAACACTCATGAGAAGCTTTATTGCCATACTTACATTTATAAGTATATCATTTACCGCAATTGCTCAAAAAGGAAAAATAGAAGGAAAGATTACTGATACCAAAACAGGGCAGCCAGTATCCAGTGTTTCAGTTGTGATAAAAGAAACTGGCAAAGGTATAGCTACAGATATAGATGGAAGATTTGTTTTGAATGCAGAGGTAGGAAAAAAATACACTCTTGTAATTACTTCAACCAATTATGAAAGTAAAGAAATCAATGAAGTAGAAACCGGCTCTGACGGAATTGCACACATTGATATCGCATTGTCACCAAAATCAAAAACCGGTGAAGAAGTAATTGTTAGATCCAGCTCTGCAAAAAAAGAAAGTGTAAATGCTTTAATCAGCTTTCAGAAAAATACCAATACTGTTGCATCTGTTATATCTGCAGAAGCCATCAGAAGAAGTCCGGATAAAAATACCGGTGAAGTTCTAAAACGCACTCCAGGTGCAAGTTTACAGGATGGAAAGTTTATTGTAGTTAGAGGACTTGCTGATCGTTACAATCAGGCTATGTTAAATGGTATATTACTCACCAGTACTGAGCCCGACAGAAAAACATTTTCATTTGATTTGATTCCAGCCTCCATGATTGACAATATTGTAATCAATAAGGCCTTTGTACCCGAATATCCAGGGGAATGGGCGGGAGGATTAATCCAGGTAAATACAAAAGATATTCCATCAAAAAATTTCTTTACTATTCAATTGGGAACTGGTTTTAATTCCCAAACAATTGGAAATAAGTTTTATAAAGGATCCGGAGGAAAAACAGACTGGTTAGGTATTGATGACGGAACAAGAAATTTACCTGCTGCTTATACAAGAAAAGCAGAGTTTGATATATTATCACCCGCTGAAAAAACAGCTATTGGAAAACAAATGCGTAATGCTTGGGCTCCAATAGAAACTACCGCTTCTCTTAACGCTTCTTTTCAGGCAAACGGAGGCTTTTCTACACAGCTTTTTGGAAAAAAATTAGGGGGGATATTTGGAATTACATACAGTAAAAGCAATAAATACCTAAAGTTATTAAACAGGTATAGTGCAATTGATGCAATAACAAATGTGGTAAGTGTTGTTACAGATTATAATGATGATAAATACCAGCAGGATGTTACAGTTGGAGCGTTAGGTAGTTTAAGTCTGTTACTAAATGCGAAAAATAAAATATCGATAAAAGCGATTGTTAATGTCAATTCGCCAAATTCAACTTCTCAAAGAAATGGTTATGATTTTTCAAGAGGAGATCAGATCAAAGGAAATGAATTTACTTTTAAAGAAAATACTTTTTTTACCAGCCAGATTGCAGGAGAGCATAGCTTAAGTGCCCCACTTAAATTTAAATGGTATGGTGCTTTTAATATACTGGATGGTTTTATACCTGATCAGCGCAGGATTTTATATTCTAAACCTATTAATAGTTCAAGTCCTTTCACTCTTGCACTTTCTAATACACTTTCACAACAAAGTGGAAGCAGGATATACCAGAGTTTAAGTGATTATATATACACCGGTGGTGGAGATTTAGCATACAATTTTAAATGGGGTGGTAAAAATCAAAGCCTAAAAGGTGGATATATGTTGCAAATTAAAGATCGTTTATACGATGCTCAGTTATTTGCCAATTATTTGCCTACTGATAATCCGGCCTTAAGATTATTACCTGCCGATCAGGTTTTTGCTGCAGGCAATTTTGGTAATGGTACTGATAATAAGATTGCTTTTGATGCTATTAAAGGAAATAGTTTTCGTTACATGGCCAATACTATTTTGAATGCAGGTTTTTTACAAATGGATAATCAGGTAAATAAATCATTACGTATTGTATGGGGTTTAAGAGTTGAAAACTATGATCAATTGGTGGGTAGTGTTAAGAAATGGGATCCCCGTCACTCTTACTCTAAAGTAACAGATTTTTTACCGGGTGTAAACGCAACCTTTAAGTTAGATACTAAAAGTAATTTAAGAATTTCAGGATCACAAACAGTTATACGGCCGGAACTACGTGAATTATCATCTCTTAATTTATACGATTTTGAGTTGAACGCTTCTGTATCGGGTAATCCGCAGTTAAAAAGAACCAAGGTTTCAAATTTTGATGTTAGGTATGAAATATATCCAAGGGCCGGTGAAGTAATAAACGCTGGTGTATTTTACAAACAATTTGAAAATGCCATTGAGCAATATTTTAACGGATCAGGCGGTGGAGCCAGCAGCTTTACTTACCTGAATGCTAAAAAAGCTACTTCTTATGGTGTGGAAGTTGAAGTACGTAAAAAACTGGATTTTGCTCACGCACTTAAAAACTTCACTTTCCAGGCCAATGCTTCTTATATTAAAAGTAATGTGAAAGATGCTACAATTAATCTTGATAGATCATTGCAGGGCCAGTCTCCTTATATCCTGAATTTTGGTTTGTTGTATGACCATGAAAAATCAGGTTTTAACGCCACTTTATTATTTAATCAGATTGGTGAAAGAATTTATTTGGTGGGCGATATACAAGGAGGTGCACCTGATATTTATGAAGCTCCAAGACCAGTACTTGATTTGCAATTAGCAAAGAAAATACTGAAAAAGAAAGCTGAACTAAGATTGAATATTGCAGATATGCTGAATCAAACACAATACTTCTACCAAAATACCAACAGCAAATTAACATTTCAAAAAGATACTGACGCTTACAGATTTACCAGAAAAAGCGGAACTAATTACAGCATCACTTTCAACTACTCATTATAAAAATTTTAAAACATAAAAACAGAGAAATGAAAAAGTACATTTTATTATCAATAACTGCGATTTCAGCTTTAGCAATTTCCAGCTGTCGTAAAATTGAGACAGACGGAGAAATTCAAGTTGTTGTTGTAAATGGCGGTGGTGGTGCCACAACCGGCCAAACCATCACTTTGCAGGGACGTATTAATGCGGATACAGTTTTACGTAAAGCAAATACCTATATTTTAAAAGGCTTAGTGTATATGGTAGGTAATCATACCATGACTGTTGAAGCAGGAACTACAGTTAAAGGTTCTTTCAGTGGTTCTGATGTAGCTGCACTGATTATTTCACGTGGTTCAAAATTAATTGCTATTGGCAGCCCTACTGAACCAGTAGTATTTACTTCAGCTTCACCTAATCCGCAATCAGGGGATTGGGGTGGTATTGTACTTTGCGGCAAAGCAGGTTACAATTTAAGTTATAATGGTACTGCTGGTCTTTTCCAGGTAGAAGGTGGTATTGATAATGCAACGGGTGATGGTCTTGCCGGATCTGGAGATGCAGTAGCACCAACAGTAGTTGATAATGATAACTCTGGTACTTTACAATATGTACGTATTGAATATGCAGGATATGCATATCAGCCAGATAAAGAAATCAACAGTCTTACAATGGCATGTGTAGGTAGTGGTACAACAATCGACCACGTTCAAACAACTTATGCAAAAGATGATGCATTTGAGTGGTTTGGTGGCAGTGTAAATTGCAAATACCTGATTGCTTATAAAACTCAGGATGATGATTTTGATACAGATAATGGTTTTAGTGGTAAAGTACAGTTTGGCCTTATTATACGTGACTCTGTAATTGCTGATATATCTACTTCTGAAGCATTTGAAAGTGATAATAATGCAACAGGAACTACAGCTGGTCCAAAAACTAGTGCGATTTTCAGTAATATAACTGCAATCGGTCCAAGGGCAACATTAACTAATATAGGAAGTACTTTATTCCGTGCCGGTGCTCAGATCAGGAGAAATTCTGCAATCTCTATCTATAATTCAATTATTGTAGGATGGCCACAAGGCATTTTAATTGATGCAAGTACTGGTACTCCTACTGACCTGAATATTAATGACAGTTCATTACGTATCCGCAATGTTACACTTGCTGGTAATACAGTGAACTTTAAATATACTGTTAGTGGAAGTGCTCCTACAGGCTCTTCTGATGCTTCAATTACATCATGGTTTACCAATAGTTATTATAATAATGATGTTTTAACTAATGTAAGTGACGCTAAATTAATTCAACCATATAACTACAGTGCCCCTGATCCTACTCCTTTTGCAGGTTCAAACGGTAATGCAAAGATTAATTCTGGTGGTGGGTTTACTGATGCAAAATTTGCTACTGATACTTTCTTTGATAAAACAGTTACTTTCCGTGGTGGTATTGCACCTGCAGGTATTTTAGCCAGCTGGTGGAAAGGATGGTCAAGATTCTAATTTTTAAAATTTTTATACTTAAAAAAGCATTCGTTATATAACGAATGCTTTTTTAATTTTGTTTATTATGAAACATTTATATTTCCCCCTTTTAGCATCAGCAATAGTTATTTTTAGTTGTAATCATCCAAAAATGCCTGCAACCAAACTCGATAAAGACTGGTTGAATTCGATTATTGAAAAAAGCGACAGCAGTTACTCAAAACCTTATTACAGAACCGATTTTGTTACTGCATTCTATTATATCAATAAAAAAGATTCCACAGTATGTCAGATGATGAAAGATTCGGCTGGCTTAATCAGGCAAATCATTATTACAAAAAAGGACATTCGAACTTTTTTTGGAGACTACTATTCCAATGGACAGCTGCAGGCTGATCTTCCTTTAGATAATTATGGACATTACCATGGCCCGGCTACTTATTATTACAAAAATGGCATCATACAAAGCCGGGGTAACTATACAAATGGTTTAAAAAATGGCAAGTGGGATAATTATGATGAAAAAGGCAAACTCATTTCCCTTGAAGAATATGACTCCAATGGCCAGTTGACTAAAACAACAACATTATAA
>JBAXET010000050.1:0-17715 GCA_037140275.1 Ferruginibacter sp.
GTAAAGGCGGCACTGTAACAGCCGAAAAACCATTACTAACGGCTTCTGCACATTTTTTTTCTGCATCGGCAACTATGGCCCTGGGATTCAATACCGAATGTTCTATATAATTTGCAATGTGCATAAAAATGATTGGGTGTGCAAAAATACAGCTTCATTGGGTTTAAATTCCACAAACGGTTGCTACTCCAAACAAATGATTTGTTATATTTAGCGTTCAAACTTCCATTACCAAAACTCTTTCGCATGCAAAAATTAAGACTTACGGCATTGCTATTCTTATTTGTGAGCGCCGCGCTGCAAATGCATAGTCAGGCCACTTTCCCTGTAAATGATGTTGCCAATCCCAAAGAAGGCAGCTACGCTTTTATTAATGCTACTATTATTAAAGATGCCCAAAACACATTAACCGGTGCAACGCTGGTGATCCGTCAGGGCAAAATAGAAAATGTAGGCGTAGGGGTAAGCATACCCAAAGATGCTGTGGTAATTGACTGCAAGGGCAAATTCATTTACCCTGCATTTATTGACCTGTTCAGCGATTACGGCATCACTTTACCACAAAGCCAGCAAACAGGCGGAGGCCGTGGCTTTTTTGGGGCTCAACAGATTACATCAGTAACCAAGGGTGCTTTTGGCTGGAATCAGGCTATAAAAAGCGAAACCGAAGGCGCAAAATTATTTAGCAGCGACGATGCTAAAGCAAAAGCCTTACGCGATATTGGTTTTGGCGCAGTGCTTACCCATCAGAAAGATGGATTGGCACGCGGTACAGGACCAGTGGTATCATTGGCAACACAGCCCGATAATTTTGTGATGCTAAAAGAAAAAGCAGCGGCTTTTTATTCATTGAATAAAGGAACCTCTACACAAAGCTATCCCGGATCTATGATGGGCTATATTGCTCTATTAAGACAAACATATTTAGATGCACAATGGTATAAATCTAATCCGGCTAAAGAAGGTACTAATCTGTCTTTAAAAAGCTGGAACGATAACCAGGCTTTACCACAAATTTTTGATGCCGGTGATAAATGGAACGATCTGCGTGCCGATAAAATTGGCGACGAATTTGGTATACAGTACATCATTAAAGGCGGTGGTAATGAATACCAGCGCATAAAAGATATTGCTGCCACTAAAGCGGCGTACATTCTTACTTTAAATTATCCTGCAGCCATGGATGTGGATGATGCCAACGATTTACGTTTTGTTGGTTTAGATGATTTAAAACATTGGGAACTGGCACCGGGCAATGCTGCTGCATTAGAAAAAGCTGGAGTGTCTTTCTGTTTGTCTACTGCCGATTTGGCTACTCCTTCAGAGTTTATGGCCAACTTACGCAAGGCCATTGAATACGGATTAACAGAAACAAAAGCTTTGGAAGCATTAACCAAAACTCCTGCCGCTTTAATTGGTATGAGCGAAAAATTAGGCAGTATCGAGAACGGTAAAATTGCCAATTTCATCATTACATCAGGACCTGTGTTTGCAGAAAAAACTGTGGTATTACAAAACTGGACACAGGGTATTAAAAATGTCGTTAAAGAAGATGGCTGGTATGATGTGAAAGGGTCATATAAATTAACTGCCAGCAATACCAAATCATTTACTGTAGATGTAAAAGATGGTGGTGTGGCCAGCTTTATCAGCAAAGACACTTTAACCGGAAAATATACTTATGATGGCAAACTGGTAAAACTGAGTTATACCGAAGGCCGCGGTCCTAATGCTAAAGAAACTATTTTCAGCGGTGCAGCTAATGGCGATACCTGGAATGGTACGGGCAGAGATGCAGCAGGCAATAGTTTTACCTGGACAGCAGCGTATGATCATGCAGCAGAAGTAAAGTCCGACAGTGTTAAAGCCAAGCAACCTGCGGTAACAGGAAAAGTAACGTATCCTTTTGTAAGTTTTGGTTGGGAAGATGCCCCTGCAACTCAAACCATCTTAATCAAAAATGCTACTGTTTGGACCAGCGATGCTGCCGGCAAACTGGAAGCCACAGATATATTGGTAAAGAACGGGAAGATCGCTGCCATTGGCAAAAACCTGCCTTTACCAACTGATTCCAGCGCAAGAGTAATTGATGCTACCGGCAAACATGTAACAGCCGGCATTATTGATGAACACTCGCATATTGCAGCTGCATCTATCAATGAGGGCGGACAAAGTGTAACTTCTGAAGTACGTATCGGCGATAACTTAAATCCTGATGATATCAATATTTACAGGCAGCTAAGCGGTGGGGTTACCACATCACATATCTTACACGGTTCTGCCAATACGATTGGCGGACAAACCCAGTTAATTAAATTACGCTGGGGGGCAAACGCAGAAGAGATGAAATTTGCAGGTGCCGATCCGTTCATCAAATTCGCTTTAGGCGAAAACGTAAAACGCAGCTCCTCTGCTCAGGGTAATCAGCGCTTTCCTGATACCAGGATGGGTGTAGAACAGGTATTAACAGATGCTTTTCAAAGAGCCAGCGATTACCAGAAAATGTGGAAAGCTGCAGAAGAAAATAATAAAAAGAAAGGCGCCGTACCAATAGTGGTACGCAGAGATTTAGAACTGGATGCACTGGTGGAAATCATGAATAAGAAAAGATTCATTACCTGTCACTCTTATGTACAAAGTGAAATTACTGCAACCATGCGTGTGGCTGATAAATTCGGTTTCCCTGTAAATACTTTCACGCATATTTTAGAAGGCTATAAAGTTGCGGATAAGATGAAAGCACATGGGGCTAATGCCTCTACCTTCAGCGACTGGTGGAATTATAAAATGGAAGTACTGGATGCCATTCCTTACAATGCCTATCTGATGAAACAGGTTGGTCTGAATGTAGCCATCAATTCTGATGATGCAGAAATGGCGCGCCGTCTGAATCAGGAAGCTGCCAAGAGTGTAAAGTATGGTGGCATGAGTGAAGAAGATGCATTGAAGATGGTAACTATCAATCCTGCAAAAATGCTGCATGTAGATAATAAAGTGGGCAGTATTGCGATAGGTAAAGATGCTGATCTGGTAGTATGGAATAATAATCCATTAAGCATTTATGCAGTGGCACAACAAACCATTGTTGATGGAATTGTTTATTTTGACAGAGAGAAAGATGCCGCATTACGTGTACGCAACCAGGCAGAAAAAGCAAGACTGATTGCCAAATTAGCGGCAGCCAAAAGAAGTTCAGCTGCACCAGGAGGTGCCCCCGGAAATTTTCAAAGAGCAAGGCCAAGATTTGAAGTAATTAACTCTTGTATGGATCACAATCACCAATTGAGTTTACTGGCTGTTGATGCAGAAGACCTGGAAGGCAATAATTAATCTTTTAAAACTGATCAAAATGAAATCATTAAAAATAAATTCTTTGTCTGCAAACATTAAACAATGTTTCAAGACTGTATACACTTCAAAAGCCTCCCTATGGGGGAGGTTTGGAGGGGCCGTACTTGGTGCTTTAACTTTTATCACGACCACTGCACAGGAAACCGTTTATCCTGCACTGGCACAAAAAGAAACCATTGTGCTTACCAATGCCACTATACATGTGGGCAATGGCAAGGTAATGGAAGGCAATGTAGTGATCACTAACGGTAAAATAACCGAAGTAGGTAATACCACGGCCACCGGAAAAATAATTGATTGCAAAGGCAAACATATTTACCCCGGATTAATATTATCCAGCTCACAACTGGGTCTGGTGGAAGTGCCTTCTGTAAGAGCCACTATCGATGCCAGTGAACTGGGCGAAATCAATCCCAGCATCCGCTCTATTGTAGCCTACAATACCGACAGTAAAGTAACCAACACCTTGCGCCCCAATGGCATTTTATTAGCCAATATTATTCCTGATGGCGGACTGATTTCCGGTTCATCCACAGTTGTTCAATTAGATGCCTGGAACTGGGAAGATGCGGCGTATAAAATGGACAATGGCATTCATTTCAATATGCCTTCCTTACTGGCTCGCCCGCAAAGAGGTCGTGGTGGTTTTGGCGGCGGTCAACAAGCACCAACAGATCCCATCAAAAAAGGCCTGGAACAAATTGAATCTGTAAAAGCATTTTTCCGCGAAGCAAAAGGCTATCTGGCAGAAGCCACTCACGAAAACACCAACTTAAAATTTGAAGCTACTAAAGGTTTATTCAGTAAAAAACAAAAACTCTATATCCATTGCAATATTGTAAAAGAAATGTTACTGGCCATCGACTTTGTAAAAGAGTTTGGCTTTGAGGTAGTGATTGTTGGTGGTGTAGACAGCTGGCAAATTGCAGACCTGTTGAAACAAAACAATATTGCCGTGATTTTACAACAATTGCACAACTTACCTGCAATGGTAGACGATGATATTGATCAGCCATTTAAAACACCGGCCATGCTGCAAAAAGAAGGTGTATTATTCAGCATTAATGATGAAGATGAAAACAGCCGCTACCGTAACCTGGCTTTTAATGCTGGTACTGCTGCTGCTTATGGCTTAAGTAAAGAGGAAGCCCTTAGTGCCATCACTTTAAACGCTGCCAAAATTTTAGGCATCGACGATAAAACCGGCTCTGTTGAAGTAGGTAAAGATGCCAATATTATTGTAAGCGAAGGAGATTTACTCGACATGAAATCGAATATAGTTTCATATGCTTTTATTCAGGGCCGTCAAATTGATCTGAATAATAAACAGAAGCAATTGTTTGAGAGATATAAGTATAAGTATGGGGTGAAGTAGATGAGAAAAGTTGAAGAAGTTGAAAAGGTTTAAGAAGTTTATTTGGCAGTAAGTATAATCCCGGTTTGCGCCGGGATTTTTTTTGTCCGGGTTGTTGTGCTACAATTCAGAAGAATAATACATTTTAGGTAATTTTCACTATTTCATACTTCAACATGACAATACGTTAGGTAAAAAATAAATTAAACCGCAAATAAAGCGGTATTACATAAACGATTTATTTTTGTAGCCACATTGTATCTGCTTGGCCCAATTTTAGATTGGATGGCTGGTCATTTATCAATTGACAACGTTATTATTTTTAATGGCATTATTTGGAACGGCTTGTTTTTGTCGCTGTTTCGTTACGACTGGAGCACCTCAAAAAAGATTCAATGGATCAGTTGGACAGGTTTTATTTGGTTTTATATTTTATGGGTTATTTCTATATATAGTTAATACAATGAGGATTCAATTTGATTAAAGTATATAATTTTTAAAAATGGCAACAAAAAACAAATTAGCTGCCGCACCCGCTATGGCGCTGCTGAATACATTAAAAACTCGTTTTGAAAAAAACATGTCGCGTCATAAAGGGATTGATTGGGCTAACGTACAGGCAAAGCTGGAATCGGGCGGTGAAAAATTATGGTCACTTAATGAAATGGAAATCACCGGCGGAGAACCCGATATTATTGGGTTTGATAAAAAAACAGGTGAATATATATTTGTTGATTGTGCTGCAGAAAGTCCTAAAGAACGCAGAAGCCTCTGCTACGACCGTGAAGCTTTGGAATCCCGAAAAGAACACCAACCCAAAAACAATGTTATAGATACAGCAGCTGACATGGGTATTGAATTGTTAACAGAAGAACAATACAGAGTATTGCAGCAACTGGGCAGCTTCGATACTAAAACTTCAAGTTGGATACAAACACCAACAGATATAAGAAAACTGGGCGGTGCCTTATTTTGCGACCGTCGTTACAATACCGTTTTTGTTTATCACAATGGTGCAGAATCTTATTATGCTGCAAGAGCATTTCGGGGCATGCTGAAAGTATAATAGATAGCAGTATTTTTTTACTCTTAATATGATTTGATTTAATCAAAATATTTCAATAATTAGTTGCAAAAAGTAATGCTGTATGAATGCTACTCCCCTTTCCATCCGCCCTTTTATTGGAGCCAAAGATTTTAAGTTGTCGGCCAGCTTTTACAGCGATCTTGGATTTGAAAAAGTGGTATTATCTGAAAACCTGTTTTTATTTAAAAAAGAGCCTGTTGCCTTTTATTTACAGGATGCTTTTGTAAAAGACTGGATAGATAACACCATGCTATTTATTGAAGTTGTTGATGCAGACCAGTACTGGCAATCGCTGGATGCACTTCAGCTTACGGCTAAATATCCCGGCACAAGATTAAGCACAGTAAAACAATTCGACTGGGGTAAAGAATGTTACCTGCACGATCCTTCGGGTATTCTGTGGCATTTTGGGGAGTTTAAAAAACAGTAACTTTATACACACTGAATAAATAAGCGAATGATTTTATAAAGATGGCGGGGTATCAGCACCTGGGGCTGGCACCAGAATTCTTTGGTAAGTGTAGACACCGTGCAACATACCTATAAATACAATTACGAGTATTATCTGATGAAGCACCTGAGTCATTTTGTAAAACCGGGCGCTAAGCGGCTTGCCACAACAGGAGCTAATACTAACCTGCTTGCTTTTATCAATACCGACAAAAGTATTGTGGTGATTATTCAAAATGAAACTGCAGCAGCAAAAAAAGTACATATCAAAATTGCTGATAAAAGTTTTAGCCCCACACTTGAAGCGGACTCTTATAATACATTCCTTTTAAAATAGGAGTAAAGAAAATTGAATCTTATTGTAATGGCAGCAATGATTACGCTGCCATTTCTTTATTGTATTTATTCCTGTACTCCACAGGAGAAAGTCCGGTTATTTTTTTAAACAATTGCCTGAAGGCCTTGGTATCAGTATATCCCACTTCAAACATCACTTCATTCACAGTTCTCCTACCGGTTTCTAATTGTTTTTTAGCCGCTTCCATTTTTACCCGTTGCATATATTCCACCACTGAATTGCCCGTGGCTTTTTTAAACCTGCGTTCAAAAGTGCGGCGGCCAATAGAAAATTTTTCACATAAGGCATCCACCGATATTTTTTCTGCATAATTATTTTCAATAAACTCCTGCACTTTTTTTATCTCCTCATCTTCATGAATTTTTTGCCCCTTAAAAATACTGAAAGGCGATTGCGTTTTTTTGTCGATATCAAGCACAAAAAATTTAGATGCCAGTATGGCCAGTTCCCTGTTGGTATATTTTTCTACCAGATGCAATAATAAATTCCAGTAAGAATTAGCACCACCGCTGGTATACACACCGCTTTGCTCAGTCACTATTTTATTATCCACAAGGTTTACTTTAGGGAACATGGTGCGAAATTCATTGGCAAATAACCAATGGGTGCTGCAGGCTTTCCCATCAAGTAAACCTGTAGACGCCAGTATAAATGCACCTAAACAAAGGCTGGCCACTTCTGCCCCATTCTTATATTGCTGTTCTATCCATGGTAAAAAATCACTGTTAAGCTTAATGGCATTCTCTAAATTTCCACTGATAGCCGGAATGATAACCAGATCGGGCTTTCTTGCATTTTTTAAAATGGCATCTGCATGAATGGTAAATAAGCCATCCATTAATTTCACTTCTTTTGTAAGTGCTACCAGTTGCACATTAAATAAAGAAGGTTGTCCCTGACTTTTTAAAAATTCATTGATTACGGCAAACATATACCGCGGATCAGCAACCGCTTCCACCACTGCAGTTTCTGGCACTAAGATGGTTATATTTTTCATTACGGTTAATTTTTAATGTAAAGATAAATATCTGCACTGTCGTAAACAACCCCTTACATTGTCGTAATTCAACATCACAGCACACAGAAAGCCTATTTATATTTGTTCTGTAAAAGATTTTATGCATGTCATTGCTTCAATTGGAAAAGTATTTCAGCAATTACAGATACAGCCGGGAATTGACCCTCAGGGCTATTGCCTTGAAATATATGAAGGAAAAAATGATGCCCGCTGCCTTGTTCCGCTTAAAATTTAAATAGCTGCCTTATGACACATATCAATGCTTATTTAAATTTTAATGGCCAGGCCCGTGAAGCCATGAGTTTTTACCAGCAGTGTTTGGGAGGAGAATTAGTAATGCAGAAACTGGCAGAATCTCCAATGGCAGCGCAAATGCCCAGTGAAATGGGCAACAAAATTTTACACAGCAGCTTAACCAATGAACATTTAATACTGATGGCTTCCGATATGATGGGCCGCAGTACAGTAACAGGTAATAATGTGATGCTATGTGTGAACTGCAGCAGCGAGGAAGAGATCAATAACTTTTTTACTAATTTATCTGCCGGAGGAAAAATACATGACCCCTTGCAACAATCGTTTTGGGGCGCTACCTTTGGAAAGCTGACAGATAAATTTGGCATACACTGGATTTTTAACTACTCAAAAAAATAACACATGTCATTTCAAGCCTACTTAGATAACATTAAAGCAAAAACCGGAAAATCACCGGATGATTTTAAAAAGCTGGCAGAGAAAAAAGGTTTTTTACAAAAGGGTAAATTAAACCCGGCAGTAAAAGCAACTGAAATTACCAACTGGTTAAAAGACGAATTTGAACTGGGGCATGGCCATGCAATGGCACTTTATGCATTGTTTAAAGGAAAGACATCTTAATAAAATATAGACAGTACATTAAAACGAACATCATGTCATCAAACAAAATCAGCATTACTGTTGAAGCTGCAGTAAATGCCCCCATTGAAAAAGTGTGGGCGTATTATACCTTACCGCAACATATCATGCAATGGAATCAGGCTTCTCCGGATTGGCATTGTCCTAAAGCAGAAAACGATTTGAAAATTAGAGGGAAATTTTCAAGTACCATGGCTGCAAAAGATGGCAGTTTCAGTTTTGATTTTTGGGGTATTTATGATGATGTGTTAGAAAATGAACTCATCATGTACACTATGGGTGATGGCAGAAAAGCAACAGTTAAATTTTCCAGTATTGGCGATATAACCGAAGTAACAATAGTATTTGAAGCAGAAGACCAGAATCCTGCAGAAATGCAGCAGGGCGGATGGCAGGCCATACTGAACAATTTTAAAAAATATACAGAAACTAATTGATAAAATATTTTAACGGAGGCAAGGGTTAGTACATATCTGATTTTTCTCAGTAATACCGATTTACTCACATTTAATTTTGGCGATAAAAAAATATCCGCATTATTTTTCATCATCCTGCTAATGTAAAAATAAAATCTGCTTTACTGGAAGGGGATTATAAAGACAGGCGAATTGTTTATTTTAAAGATGCCGCTACTGTTAAATCTGGCAAAAAAGAATTACAACATATTATTCAGCAACTGGTTGCCCTAATCGATAAATAATCAACCGGCATGATAGAAATTTTTACAACCAGTGTAACAGATGAAAGTCAGGCTGCAAGCATCATTGCTCAATTGCAGTTACATATCCCCGATTGCAGCATCAATTTCGATCTGGAAGATTGCGACAGGATACTTCGTATAAAAGGGGAAAATTTCAGTATCAGCAGTATTATTGAATTAATACAGTTGCAGGGATTTTTTTGCAGCCATTTGAAGTGATATCTTTGAGTAATTAATTACAACATTTACAAAATAAATTATGTCTGTTACACCGGTTATAGTAGAAAGAACATACAACGCCACTGTTGAAAAAGTATGGAACGCCATTACCAAGCCTGAAGAAATGCGCGATTGGTATTTTGATTTGCCTGGTTTTAAAGCCGAAGTGGGGTATCAGTTTAAATTTATCGGGGGCAGCGAATCGGGTGTAACTTATCTGCATTTATGCACTATTACAGAAGTGGTGCCAGACAACAAACTCACCTACAACTGGAGATACGATGGCTACGAAGGCAATTCCTTTGTAAGCTTTGAATTATTTGCCGAAGGCGAAAAAACAAAATTACTATTGACTCATTCTGCATTAGAAACTTTTCCTGCAAACAACCCCGATTTTGCCAAGCATAATTTTGGTGCGGGCTGGACGCATATTATTGGAATCTCCTTAAAAAAATATGTAGAACAATAATTATAATTGCAGCAATCCTACTTTATATAATGTATTCGCCGGTTTATTATCCCAAAACAATTCGAAGTTGTCTAACCCTGCTGCATCATAATTTTCTTTTACCTCCTGCAGAGTCGAAATCTTATTATTTTTTTCAGACAGTTGCACTATCAAGTTGCCAAGCCACAGTCCTTCAGCCTGATTGACTTTGATAGTATAAGTTTCTTTTTTAGTTTCAAATGTAAGCGAGCACATCTCCCACTGATTTCCTTTTTTAGATTTAGTAAATGTTTCCACTTTAGGCGTATTACCCAGCCAGATCAGTTTTGTATTCAGACTTTTAACTGCGTATTCTTCTTCGGCAAGTATTGAAGCGATATAATCCGCTGCTATAGTAGTTTTGGGTGTTTTAAAATCAAACCACTTATGCAATGGCATATCAAAACAGGCACCATGCATATAATTAAGTAATGATTTTTTTAACCCAAAACTAAAACTCTCATGATCTGCTCCTGTAGGATCGATATGCATAATATCGTTATTGGCAAAACTGCCGATTGCTTCCGTTAGTTTTTGCACTTTATATTTTTCCGGATTCAATCCTACCGGGCTGTGCGCCGTCATGGTAAACAAATGCCAGAAGGCCGACTGTAATACCCCGGCTTCAAATAATTGCCGCACCATTTCTAATGAGTCGATTGTTTCCTGTGCTGTTTGCGTGGGAAAACCATACATCAGGTAAGCATGCACCATTATACCGGCTTGGGTAAAATGTTTATTTACTTTGGCCACCTGTGCCACTGTAATACCTTTTTCTATCAATTTCAATAAGCGGTCTGATGCTACTTCCAGTCCGCCCGAAACCGCAATACATCCTGCTGCCTTTAATAATACACAAAGATCTCTTGTGAAACTTTTTTCAAAACGGATATTTGCCCACCAACTCACCACCAGTTTTCTTTTAATGATCTCTATTGATAATGCCCTCATCATTGCAGGAGGAGCAGCTTCATCTACAAAGTGAAACCCGTTTTGTCCTGTTTGTGCTATAATTTCTTCCATTCTGTCGCACAACAATGATGCACTGATGGGTTCGTAATTTTTAATATAATCTAAACTGATATCGCAAAAAGTGCATTTGCCCCAGTAGCAGCCATGCGCCATGGTTAGTTTATTCCATCTGCCATCACTCCATAAACTGTGCATGGGATTTACTACTTCAATGGCAGAGATATATTTATCTAACAATAGATCGCTGTAATCCGGTGTACCCACCTGCCCCTGTTTGTAATCGGTACAGGCAGTATTATTTATATAGGTTACTTTACCCTCCTGTAATAAAAAAGTACGCTTCAGTTCAGCGGCAGTGATACGGCCTTCAATAAAATGAAATAAATTTTCTACCGGTGCTTCGCCATCATCTAATGTAATAAAATCGTAAAATTCAAATACCCGCGGATCTGATAAAGAGCGCAATTCCGTATTGGCAAAACCTCCTCCCATAGCCACTTTTATATTGGGGTAATGTTGTTTAATCCATTGTGCACAACGCAATGAAGCGTATAAGTTTCCGGGAAAGGGAACAGAAATACAAACCAGTTTGGGTTGTACTTCCTCCATACTTTGTTGCAAAATATTAATCAGGATGGCATCCAGATAAGTGTACTCTTTTTGCAGTTCGGCATATAAAGCATCAAAACTATTGGCACTGCGCCCCAGTTTTTCGGCATAACGGCTGAAGCCAAAATGTTCATCAACACATTCTTTAATATAATCAGAAAGGTCTTCTAAATATAAAGTAGCCAGATGCTTGGCTTTATCCTGATTGCCCATGCTGCCAAATGCCCATAGCAAATCATCTGTTTGTGCAAAGCGTGCTGCTTCGGGTAAAAAATCACGTTTGCAGATGAGTGGCGCTAAGGAAGGATTTTTTCCCTGTAAAAACAGCATCACCGCATCAATGGTATTGATATAGGCCTCCTGTAAACAGATGATGCGCTGCGCATTAACAGAAACCGCTTTATCTGTATTAACAACAGCAAATAATTGCTGCAATCCTTTTTTAGAAAATAAAGCCAGGGTGACTTCTATGCCCAAATCTGCCTGAAAGGCCGAAATGCCCCTGGTATTTAAAAAGCCTTTTAAATAAGCCGTTGCCGGATAAGGCGTATTGAGTTGCGTAAACGGAGGTGTAATTAAAAAAACAGAAGCGCTCAAATGAAATGGTTTATGTAAACAAAAATAAGCGAACTAATGAAGCCATTCGCCTGATAAGCAACATAAATAATAATCTGTTTAGTGCCTGTCATTTTTCAACTACATATGATTAGTCAGCTGTTTAATTTTTAGCAACAAAAAGCACTGATAATTCTACAAAAAACGCCGCTAAAAGTTAAAGATTCTACAAAATTCGTCCAGTTTTGAGAATTTTTTCCAAATAATGAATGTCTCTTCAAATAATATTTTTATAAAAGACTGATTATCAATGTTGTTTTTTTTGGCATCAATATCGTAAGTATCGTACCACAAACCTTGTAGTAAAATTACTGATAAGGTTAGTATTCCTACCCACTTAATGATGAAAACGACTAAGATATTACTTTTAGCTTTTTTGGCCTGTATGCAGGCCTTTGCCCAGGGAAGCCATGTGTTTTCCGGAGCAGAGTTGGCTAATTATGATGTTTTAGACATTCCAACTTATACAAGTGCTACATGGAGTACAGACAGATCCGCTACCCCTGGTTATTTCA
The DNA here is from genome assembly GCA_037140275.1 of Ferruginibacter sp. GTDB lineage: Bacteria > Bacteroidota > Bacteroidia > Chitinophagales > Chitinophagaceae > Ferruginibacter. The sequence continues at coordinate 12,630 of JBAXET010000050.1, forward strand.
GCGTAGTAAATGGTGCAGCATACACCGGTTGTTCAGATGCCGCCAATATCAATGGTTATATAAAAAAGTATGGCAATAGTGCTTTCATCTTTCCGGTAGGTAACGGAAATGATTTAAGGACCCTGGAAATTTCTGCTCCGGCCAGCAGCACTGATGCTTATGCCACCGCATGGATTTCAGGTGATCCTACCAGCACTATCGACCCAACCACACCGGGCGCAGGATTTCATCCGGCGTATTTGGTAAAGGCTCCTATTATGTCGGTAAGTCCGGCAGGTCAATGGGACTGGCAGGTAGGCGATGCAGGTAGTTTGGGAACAGGTACTACAGGAAATGGCGTTGGATTAAAGATAACGGTGAGTATTCCTGATTTATCAACTTTTGCAATGCCAAGCAGCCTTCGTTTGGTTGGCTGGAACGGAACAGAATGGATTGATCTTAGTGGTGCAGCAACAGCAACGGGTAATACAGAGAACAGCACCCTTAGCGGTACAATGATAGCAGGTATATCTGCAATCGCTATCGGATCTGATTCATGGATGACACCTTTTAAAATGGATTATTTTTCGGTACAACCAGATGCTAATTGTAATGCTCAATTATCGTGGGGTACTACGAATGAAACACTGACTAAAAATTTTATAATTGAGCAAAGTATTGACAACAGCATTTTTACAGCAGTAAAAGTGGTGGTTGCTAAAGGCGGAGCAGATAAAAATACATACAGCCAGGTGGTGGCACAATCTGAATCTACCACTTACTACCGTTTGAAAATTGTACATAAAGACGGCACGTACACCTATTCTAAAATCATCATTTGCAAAACCAATTGTGCGCCTAAAGATTTTATGAACCTGTATCCTAATCCGGTAGTAGGCCTGGGAACAGTGTATCTGAACTTTACCACACAATTTAAAGGAAGAGCATTATTGATACTAACGAATATGCTGGGGCAACGTTTGCTGAACATGCAAATTGATGTAGTGGCAGGAAAGAATGTAGTGCCGATTGAAGTGGGTAAATATCCGGCAGCCGCTTATATGGTTACCGTGTATAAAGCAGCAGGAGAACAAATTGGCACCACACAAAAATTTATAAAACAGTAATTTTTTTATACCTACAAGAAATGACAAAAAGGATTTTACATATTGTACTGCCTGTATTGCTGATAGCAATATCCAGTTTGTTCAGCATTGCTGTTCAGGCGCAGGGCGGAGTAAAGATTGGCCAAAATCCAACTACAATTAATCCAAATGCTGTGGTGGAAATTGAGAGTACTAATAAAGGTTTGTTATTACCAAGAGTAGCGTTGTCGTCATTAACTAACCCTGCACCGCTTAGTGCTTTTGTAAAAGGTATGGTGGTTTTTAATACGGCTTCAACAGACAGTATTTTGCCGGGATTGTATTTTTCAGAAGGAACCAAATGGGTTAAAGTAAATCAGATTTCTGCTCCATCGGGTGGTGGTACGGGTACAACCAGCTGGAACCTTTCAGGTAACGGCTTTACTACACCGGCTGATTTTTTAGGAACAACCGACTCTGCTGATTTGACAATAAAAACTAATAACACAGAGCGCATACATATTAATGCAGATGGTTCAATTGGTATTGGAACAGCTATTCCAACTGCAACACTGGATGTAAAAGGAGATGTGGTGATTCGTACACTTGAGGCAGGTAACAGGGCAACCGATAGTTTGTTAGTAGCTAATCCGGCAAACGGCAGAGTAAAAGCAATCTCCTCTTCAAATTTTGTAACCGGTGTACAAAAGAGATTAGAAGTTGTGGCAACAAGTGGACAAACTGTTTTTGTTACTCCGGTTACCATTACAGATTTGGGAAAGATAATGATGTACAGAAATGGTATTCAAATATCATTTGCGTTGAATACGGCAAATTCAATAATTGCCGAAGTGGCCTGCACGGCGGGCGATGAAATCAGGATTATTCAATTTTTATAACACACTCAATTTTTAAACCTATCCCTGACCAATAAAAAAATCCGGACCAGGGGCAAAAAACAAAAACAAAAGACAAATGAAAAAAATTCTAACGCTTTTATGCCTTACCGCAGGTATCGCAATCACAGCAAACGCACAGAAAGTACCTACTAAAGTTGTAGACAACAAGGGTACCATTAAATGGGTATTAGACAGCTCAACAGCAGTTATTACCAAAGCCGACAGTACTATTCTGTATGTAACGCCAAAACAATTGGGCGACAGTTTAGACAGCTACGTAAAATATGCAGATACAGCTAATATGCTGGCTGCTTATGTAAACGGCGCTAACAATGGTCTTACTAAAAATGGTCAGACAGTACAATTAGGTGGTGCTTTAATTCAGCCTACTACTATCAACACAACTGCTGCTAACTTTCTTGCTCTTACAGGATTACAGGCAGGTTCAAATGTAACTGATGTAGTAATGGTGGTAAACCCAACTAACGGTCAGGTAAAGTACTTAACTCCAGGTGATTTATTCAATGCGCTAACTTTTGAAAACGGTTTAACTAAAACCGGTAACAAAGTAGAACTGGGTGGTAACTTAACCAAATCTACTACTATCGGAACTAGCGGTACCAACACCTTGCAAATTGGTGGCTTACAAACTGGTAACTTAGCTACAGATAGTCTGGTTGTTGCAGGTGCCAACGGAACTTTAAAAGTTGTTGCTGCTGAATCTTTATTACAAAGTGGTGACCAGAATTTTACTACAACTCTTGGTCAGGGTACATTTACAGTAACCGGTATGCCTGCTGCTGCATCTAAAGTATCAGTATACAGAAATGGTGTTAAGTTATTAGTAACTGACGACTATACTGTTGCCGGTGGTATTGTAACCCTGAGCGCTGACATGATTGCGATCATTGCTTTAAACGACAAAGTTGAAGTACAGTGGGTTAAATAATTAATCCTGCTTTATTTCTATACTCTAATCCATATTCTGGTTTTACCGCAAAAAATAACTGTTCGCTCACCCCTTATTTACAATTAATAAGGGGTGAGTAAAACAGATTAACTCTGATCACTTTAAAAAAATCCCTACCCGGGTAAAACAAACAGATGAAAAAAATTCTAATGCTTTTATGCCTTACCGCAGGTATCGCAATCACAGCAAACGCACAGAAAGTACCTACTAAAGTTGTAGACAACAAGGGTACCATTAAATGGGTATTAGACAGCTCAACAGCAGTTATTACCAAAGCCGACAGTACTATTCTGTATGTAACGCCAAAACAATTGGGCGACAGTTTAGACAGCTACGTAAAATATGCAGATACAGCTAATATGCTGGCTGCTTATGTAAACGGCGCTAACAATGGTCTTACTAAAAATGGTCAGACAGTACAATTAGGTGGTGCTTTAATTCAGCCTACTACTATCAACACAACTGCTGCTAACTTTCTTGCTCTTACAGGATTACAGGCAGGTTCAAATGTAACTGATGTAGTAATGGTGGTAAACCCAACTAACGGTCAGGTAAAGTACTTAACTCCAGGTGATTTATTCAATGCGCTAACTTTTGAAAACGGTTTAACTAAAACCGGTAACAAAGTAGAACTGGGTGGTAACTTAACCAAATCTACTACTATCGGAACTAGCGGTACCAACACCTTGCAAATTGGTGGCTTACAAACTGGTAACTTAGCTACAGATAGTCTGGTTGTTGCAGGTGCCAACGGAACTTTAAAAGTTGTTGCTGCTGAATCTTTACTGCAAAGTGGTGATCAGAATTTTAATGCAACGGCTGGTCAGAATACATTTAATGTAACTGGTATGCCTGCTGCTGCATCTAAAGTATCGGTGTACAGAAATGGTATTAAATTATTGGTAACTGAAGATTATACCACTGTTTTAGGTGTTGTAACCTTTACAACCGACATGGCAGCATTAATTGTTGCTAATGATAAAATTGAAATACAGTGGGTGAAATAATTGCCTCTGAATTACGTTTAAAATGTGTTTAGTTTAATTATATAATAACTGTGTATCGCCACTTATTCTTTAAAAAATAAGTGGCGATTAACACAGACTTACCTACCAGGATGAAAAAGATTGTATCACTCATATTATTGTCTTGTATCACACTTATCAGTGTGGCACAGGTTGTTGTTGATCCAAAAGGAACCAGGGTTGCTATGGACAGCAGTAAATGGAAAATTTCCGGCAATGATATAAATAATAAAAATACCGGCAATGTTGGTATTGGCACTTCAAACCCGGCCTATAAGCTGGATGTGTCAGCAGCAGCAAACCCTGTAAGAATAATGGGGGTGCAAAATGGCAGTACTACAGATAGCGTAGTAACAATAGTTAACGGAGTAATTAAAAAAATAGCTGCCGCTTCGTTCAATAAAAATGACAGTACAACCGCTTCAAACGGTTTAAATATAAATGGCCTTGATGTACAACTTGGTGGAAACCTAACTCAGGCTACTACAATAACTAATAACAGTCATGCCTTAACCATTGCAACCGGTGGTTCGGCATTGAATATTACCGGACTTACTGCAGGCACTGAATCAGATAGTATTTTAACGATCAACATTTCAACTGGAAAAATAAACAGGGTTAACAGATCCGTTGTAACCGGCGATGTAACTACAGCAAGTAATGGTTTAACTGAATTAGGTTCAGACATACAGTTAGGCGGAAGCTTAACAAAAGCCACCGTACTTACTACCAGTTCTACCAATACTTTAGCATTAAAAGGATTACAAACCAGTACTGCCGGTTCAGATAGTTTATTGATGATAACATCAGGTGGAGCTATTAGAAAACTAGCTCAGACCGATATGATTAACGAAGCCATGAGTGCAACCAACGGTTTAACATTATCGGGAACCAACATACGCTTAGGAGGTACTTTAATTACTCCTACTACTATTACTACCACAGGAACGAATACCTTAGCGATTGCCGGTTTACAAAGTGGTGTATCCACTGATAGTATTGTTGTGGCTAACCCTTCTACCGGTTTATTAAAAAGAATTGCACAAAAAACTTTATTAAGAGAAGATAGTACCACCGCAAGCAATGGACTTACATTAAGTGGATTAGACGTTCAATTAGGTGGTACAT
>JBAXET010000051.1:0-17612 GCA_037140275.1 Ferruginibacter sp.
AACCATGTCCAACGCAATATATATAGCTTCATCCGATTCTTTAAGTGGCAAAAGCCTGGTGGCGCTTGGTTTAATGAATATGCTTAGTGGCAAAACAAAAAAGATCGCTTATTTTAAACCGGTAATCAATGATTACGACAATAATAGTAAAGACAATCATATTGAAACCATTGCCGCTCATTTTGGATTAACTACCGCTTATGAAGATATGTTTGCCTTTACTAAAGACGAAGTATTGCGTTACCGAAGTGAAGGCAATACTGCTTTTGTTATTGATAAGATCATTACTAAATTTAAAAAGCTGGAAGAAACTCATGATTTTGTTTTGGTGGAAGGCAGCGACTTTTTAGGTGAAGGGGTTTCTTTTGAATTTGATGCCAATATTGCCATCGCAAAAAATTTGGGTATACCAGTAGTTTTAACACTGAATGCTGCAGGGCACGATGTAGAAGATATCGCCAACAGTTTATTATCGAGTTATCAGAGTTTTAATGCTAAAGAAGTGCAGATATTATCTGCAGTAGTTAATAAAGTAGATCCTGCAATAACAGAAGAGCTGGATAAAGTACTCGCTAAACGCTTACCAAAAGATATTTTATACAGCCTTATTCCGCTGAATAAAAATCTAAACAATCCCACCATGAAAGAGATCACCGAATCGGTGAATGGTAAAATATTATTTGGAGAAAATGCGCTGGCCAATCAGGTAGATCATGAAATTGTGGGTGCCATGCAGTTGAGAAACTGTCTTACCCGTTTAAAAGAAAATACGCTGGTAGTAATGCCCGGCGACAGAGCCGATTTGATTGTGGCCATCCTTCAGGCAAACATCTCTAAAAATTATCCAAAGGTTGCAGGAATGATTTTAACCGGCGGACTGGAACCGGAAGAACCCATCATTAAATTAATAGAAGGTTTACAGAATGTAATACCCATTGTTTTGGTAGAAACCGGAACCTTTGAAACCGTAACCCTGGTGGGCAATACCAAATCAAGGATTTATGCAGACAATAAATCAAAAATAGAACTGGCCATTAATACATTCGATAAATACATCGATACAAAAGCGTTTGAAGATAAACTGGTTACTTTTCAACCGGAAGGTATTACACCAAGAATGTTTCAGTATCAGCTGGTAAAAAGAGCCAAAACAAAAAGAAAACATATTGTATTACCTGAAGGTAACGACGACCGTATTTTAACTGCTGCAGCACAATTAATGCAAAAAGATGTGGTGGATTTAACCATATTGGGTAAGGTAGATGAAATTAAAGCTGCCGTTAAAAGAATGAACCTTTCTTTTAATTTGGATAGTGTTACCATTATTGATCCTGCAACATCAGATTTGTACAGCGGATTTGTGGATACGCTTGTTGAATTACGAAAATCAAAAAACCTGAGCCAGGAAATGGCAGAAGATCTTATGACCGATGTATCTTACTTCGGTACTATGATGGTGTATAAAGGTCTTGCAGATGGAATGGTATCAGGTGCTGTACATACCACACAACATACCATCAGGCCGGCATTACAATTTGTAAAAACCAAACCGAATGTATCTACAGTTTCTTCTGTTTTCTTTATGTGTTTGCCCGACAGGGTGAGTGTGTTTGGTGATTGTGCGGTAAACCCTAATCCAACATCAGAGCAATTAGCTGAGATCGCCATCTCCAGCGCAGAGAGCAGTTTGATGTTTGGTATTGAACCTAAGATTGCCATGCTATCTTACTCCTCCGGTACATCAGGCCAGGGTGAAGAAGTGGAGAAAGTACGCAAGGCCACCGAAATTGTAAAACAATTGCGCCCCGATTTAAAAGTAGAAGGCCCTATTCAATATGATGCTGCAGTGGATCCAACAGTGGGCAAACAAAAAATGCCCAACTCCGAAGTGGCCGGTCAGGCCAGTGTGCTCATTTTCCCCGATTTAAATACAGGTAACAATACGTATAAAGCCGTACAAAGAGAAACTGGTGCTTTGGCAATTGGCCCTATGTTACAGGGACTGAACAAACCGGTAAATGACTTAAGCCGTGGCTGTACCGTGGATGATATTTTTAATACGGTTATCATCACCGCTATTCAGGCACAACAATAATTTTTTATGATGAACATATTTGTGATCAATTCCGGAAGCAGCTCTATCAAATACCAGCTGATTAAAATGCCCGAAGCCGCATTGATTTGCAGCGGACTTATCGACAGAATTGGATTGGGAAATTCTTCCATTACACATAAAACCTATAGGGACGAAACTGAAAGTGTACATAAAGAAATTGTGGATATTGCCGATCATGCTGTGGGTTTACAAGAAGTTGCCCGTTTATTAACCAATGCCGATTTTGGGGTGATTAAAGATCCTGCAGAAATAAAAGTGGTGGGCCACAGGGTGGTTCACGGAGGTGAAAGTTTTTCAAAGACCACCATCATTACTCCCGAAGTAAAAGAAGAAATTAAAAAATTATTTCCATTGGCTCCGCTGCACAATCCACCAAATTTATTAGGTATTGAAGTGGCAGAAAAAATATTTACCAATGCCATACAGGTGGCTGTTTTTGATACGGCGTTTCATCAAACCATGCCGGCTGTGGCTTACCGTTATGCCATTCCAAAAGAGTTTTATACTGAGCAGGGCATCAGGGCTTATGGGTTTCATGGTACCAGTCATAAATATGTTTCAGAAAAAGCAGCGGAGTATTTACATAACCCCAATGCAAAGATCATTACCATTCATTTGGGTAATGGTTGCAGCATGGCTGCAGTAGATGCAGGAAAATGTATAGATACCACTATGGGTATTGGCCCTATCAATGGATTAATGATGGGAACCCGATCTGGCGATATTGACCAGTCTGTTATTTTTCATTTGGTAAATCAATTGGGGTATACCATCGAACAAGTGAATACCATGCTGAATAAAAAAAGCGGTATGCTGGGCCTTACCGGTTTTAGTGATATGCGTGATATAAGAGCCGAGATTGAAAAAGGAAATACAGAAGCCGCACTTGCATATGACCTGTATGCTTACCGCATCAGAAAATATATAGGCGCTTATGCTGCAGCCTTAAACGGATTGGATGCCATTGTATTTACTGCCGGTGTGGGAGAAAACGATTCGCTTACCCGTAAACTGAGTGCCTCCCATTTAGAATTTTTAGGTATCCGGCTGGATGAAACCAAAAACAGCGCAGCAGCAAAAGGCATCAGAGAAATCAATACAGCAGATTCGCCGGTAAAAATATTAATTGTTCCTACCAATGAAGAACTGGAAATTGCCCGGCAGTGTTATTCTTTACTGGATGAATAAAACATATCTGTTGTACCCGCTTATATAATTGTTTTGCAGCAGCAATATTTTTTTTGCATCTTCATAGTTCTAAAACCAGCACTAATGAACAAATGGAGAACCATGCTAACTGCAGCACTAAGCCTTATCACAATTGCAGCAACTGCACAAAAAATTTCTGTCGATCAATTTAAAAATTTAAAACCCCGCAGCATTGGCCCCGCAGGCATGAGCGGGCGTGTAACATCTATTGATGCATTGATCAGCAATCCCAATATTATATATTTAGGTACCGCAAGCGGTGGTGTTTGGAAAACAGAGAACAGCGGTGCTAAATGGGAACCCATTTTTGATGATCAGGCCATTTTAAATATTGGTGCTGTTGCCATACAACAAACCAACCCTTCTGTTTTATGGGTAGCCACCGGAGAAGGCAATCCCCGTAACTCTGTGAGTTTAGGTGGGGGTATTTTTAAAAGTCTGGATGGCGGTAAAACCTGGAAGATGATGGGCCTCGAAAAAACAAAAAATATCCATCGCATCATCATTGATCCGGTTAACCCTAATACAATATATGCCGCTGCCATTGGCAATCCTTATGGCGAACATGCCGAACGCGGTGTGTACAAAACCACTGATGGTGGTGATACCTGGAATTTGGTGTTGCATACCAACGACAGCAGCGGTTGTGCCGATTTGATCATCGACCCCACCAATCCCAATAAATTAATTGCAGCCATGTGGCAGCACCGCCGTACACCATACAGTTTTTCAAGTGGTGGTGCCGGCAGTGGTTTATACGTTACGTATGATGCCGGTAAATCATGGAAAAAATTAGGTAAAGACGAAGGTTTACCCGAAGGCAACTATGGCCGTATTGGTTTAACCATTTGCAACAGCGAGCCCAAACGCATTTATGCATTGGTAGAAGCCACTAAAAACGGCTTGTACAAAACTGATGACGGCGGTTTTAAATGGGAGCTGGTAAATAGTAATAAAGAAGATGTAACCAACCGTGCATTTTATTTTCAGGATATCAGGGTAGATCCTAAAAACGAAAATCGTTTATACAATATCAATCAGGTGATCACCATGAGCGAAGATGGTGGACGCAGTTTTAAATCGGTTATCCCTTACAGTGGTATCCATCCCGATCACCATGCATTCTGGATTAATCCTAATGACCCTAATTTAATTATTGATGGCAATGATGGTGGTATTGGCATCAGCCGCGACAGAGGAAGAAATTGGATCTTCAGTGAGCAAATTCCTGTTGGGCAGTTTTATCATATCAATGTTGACAACAAGCTTCCTTATAATGTAATGGGTGGCATGCAGGATAACGGAACATGGCATGGCCCTGCTTACAGCTGGACCAATGGCGGACTTAGAAATTATTACTGGAATACATTATCGGGCGGTGATGGTTTTGATGCCGCACCAGATCCGGGCAATAACGACTGGGCATATTCAATGAGTCAGGAAGGAAACTTAGTAAGAACCAATGTTATTACAGGAGAAAAAATGGGCATCAAGCCTCCCAAACCTGATCTTGCTACCAGATTACGCTTTAACTGGAATGCAGCATTCGGGCAAGATGCTTTTGATACCAAAACGATTTATTATGGTAGTCAGTTTGTGCATAAGAGTACCAATAATGGTTTAACCTGGCAGATCATTTCGCCTGATTTAACCACTAATAATAAGGAGCAGCAAAACCAGGATACCAATGGCGGATTATCTGTTGATATCACCGGTGCCGAAAACTATAATACCATTTTATGTATTGAGCCTTCTGCTAAAGATAAAAATGTAATCTGGGTGGGTACCGATGATGGTAATGTGCAACTGACAAAAGATGGCGGTAAAACCTGGAGCAACTTCCGCGGAAAAATTACCGGCATGCCTGTTGGTGCATGGGTACCTCAAATAAGAGCCAGCCGCTACAATGCCGCTGAAGCATTTGTTATTTGCAACGATTACCGCAGGGGAGATTTTAAACCCTATATTTTCCGCACTAAAAATTACGGTCAAACATGGGAAAGAATGATTGATGAAAATAAAGTGAAGGGCTATGCATTATGTATGATTCAGGATCCGGTGGAGCCCAATTTAATTTTTGCAGGTACCGAACAGGGCCTTTGGATAAGCTTTGATAATGGCAGTTCATTTCAGCAATGGAAAAACGGATATCCTTCTGTTTCTACTTATGATTTGGCTATTCAGGAACGTGAAGCAGATTTATGTATCGCTACATTTGGCCGTGCATTATATATACTCGATGATATTAGGCCATTAAGAAAAGCTGCTGCAAACAATGGCAATACATTTACAAAAACGCTCACTGTTTTTGAAGCGCCGGCATCATATCAGTTCAGGGGTAAATCTGCACCGGGTTACGAGTGGAGCACCTGGGGATTATATGAAGGTGAAAACAGAGGGCGTGGAGCCGGTTATTCATTTTTTGTAAAAGCAAAAGATAAAGCTGATACCAGCAATAAAACAAAAATGGATTCTGCCACTGTAAAAATCTACAATAGCGATAATGAACTGATACGTACTACCAAAGTAAAAGCAGATACTGGATTTAACCGCAATGCATGGAGTTACGAAACTAAAGGTATTCGTCAGCCCGGCTCACCCAAACCAAGGGGCAATGCACCTGAGCCCGTAAATTTTGGCATGTCTGCCTATCCCGGTACTTACAAATTGGTAATATCTATTGGTAAAGAAACTGATTCTACTGTACTGGTAGTAAATGAAGATCCCAATGTGCCCAATGATAAAGCGGTATACGATGCTAAAAAGTTATTGCTAAAACGCATTGAAAAAAGCAGTGCCCGCTTAACCGCTATCACCGATGCATTAACAGATGCAGAAGATGCCATTGCAAAAATTGAGGCACAATTAAAAAATGCTGAAGGTAAAGAAGCCGACAGCTTACGCAAAGCGGGTAAGGCGATGACCGATTCTATCAAAAACATCCGCAATTTTATTTTTGGCAAACTGCAGGAGAAACAAGGATATGGCACTCCTTACCAGTTAACGGTGAACGAAAGATTGCAGGCAGCAAGAAGTGAAGTGTCGGGTAAAAATAAAATACCGGATGCTCAGGAGATCAATCAGATTGAAATGGCAGAAACGATGGTAAACCGTGCAGTGGAAAAAAGTAATGCTTTTTTTATCACGCAATGGGCAGCTTATAAACAACAGGCCGAGAATACGCCTTTAAAAATATTTAAAGAATTTAATCCAGTAGAATAATGCTATTTCTGTAACAAAGGTTGGCAACCTTTATAAAATATACCACTCTTTAAAACCCGTTGATTTACTCTTTCAACGGGTTTTTGTTTTACCCATCATTAAAAATTACTTTTGCATTTCAATACGTTTTACATGAGTGCAAATAAACTAAGCCGGCTTGCCCAAACATTAATTGGTTCAGAAATTGTTAGTCTGGGTGCAGCAATAAAAGAAAAAATCAAACAGGGTAATAAAATTTATAATTATACCATTGGTGATTTTGATGCCTCGGTTTTTCCTATTCCGCAGGCACTGGAAAACGAAATCATTGCTGCCTATAAAAATCATCATACCACTTATCCGCCCGCTGATGGTATTGTTGAGTTACGTGAAGCGGTTTCTGCATTCATTAAAGAGAATGAAGGTATTGAGTACAACACCAATGAAATATTAATTGCAGCAGGCGGAAGGCCATTGATCTATGCCGCATTCCGGGCTATTGTTGATAAGGGTGATAAAGTAATTTATCCCGTGCCCAGCTGGAATAATAATCATTATGTTCACTTTAATGAAGGCGAACATGTAGTGGTGGAAGCCAAACTCGAAAATAATTTTTTACCTACTGCCGAAGAAATTCAACCACATATAAAAGGAGCTACATTACTTGCAATATGCTCTCCCCTTAATCCAACAGGAACAAGTTTTAGTAAAAAAGAACTGGAAGCCATTTGCCGGCTGGTGATTGATGAAAATAAAACCAGGGCTGAAGGTGAAAAGAAATTATATCTGTTGTACGATCAGATTTACTGGACATTGACTTTTGGTGATACTGTTCATTACAATCCCGTAGCACTCTATCCCGAAATGAAAGCTTATACTATTTTTATTGATGGTATCAGCAAGGCATTTGCCGCCACCGGTGTAAGAGTGGGTTGGTCGATGGGCCCGGCAGATCTGATTGGTAAAATGAAAGCCATTAACAGCCATGTGGGTGCATGGGCACCAATGGCCGAACAAAATGCAGTAGCTAATTATTTAGCGCAAACTGAAAACATTAATATTTATTTTACTGCTTTTAAAGCTGCAATAGAAGAGCGGTTACGCAATATTTACAATGGGTTTCAGCAATTGAAGATGGAAGGTTTTAGTGTAGATGCGGTAGCGCCACAGGCTGCTATTTATCTTACCATTCAAATTGATTTAGTGGGTAAAAAAACTACGGAAGGAAAAATACTTGACAATCAGGCCGAAGTAACTGCCTATATTTTAGATGAAGCTAAAATTGCAATTGTCCCGTTTTATTGTTTTGGAGCGGCTAAAAGTAGCAATTGGTATCGCCTTAGTGTGGGTACCTGTAAAACTGAAGAAATAGATGAAATGCTGGCTATGCTTAAGCAAGCCTTATTAAAGCTGAGTTAAAACAAGACTAGTTTTTACAGTTTAAAAACAAAAATGGTTTTAAATCTCTTTGTCTGAAAATAGTTCGGAGTTGCTGGGGAGCATTAAAGATTTTGTACTTGTTAACATCAATTACTTCGTGTGCGGTAACGATGTTGTCCAGTCCTTCAACCGTGTACAATATTTCATGAAGCATTTCAACCTCATGTTCTATTGCTTGTGGAGTCATTAACTCCTGGTTGAACAATACCAGTAAATCCCGGTTTGAGTTGTTCATAAGTGAAATTGGGGGTTCTAAAATATTACCTGTATCAATATCCCATCATTCCTGTTTTGCTTGGGCAACCACATTGTCCCTTTTTTGAAGAAGAGCATCCCGTAATTACCAAAACAAAAACCGCCACAAGTAATACTGTTATTTTAAATAGCTTTTGCATCGATCAAGATTACTAAATTAAACTATTTTCACTATTAATTATTGTTCTGGCAAAATGAAATTTAAAAATATTAACAGTGACTGGGGTAAGAAAAGGGTTCTTATTGCACCTTTAGACTGGGGCTTAGGCCATGCTACACGCTGTATTCCAATAATTTACGAGCTGTTGAGCCAGAATATAGAAGTGGTAATAGCTGCAGATGGTGCAACAAAAAAATTATTAGAAAAAGAATTCCCAAAGCTGGAAATCTTGTATTTAAGAGGCTATAATGTAAAATACAGCAACAAAAGATGGCTACTGTCAATTACACTGCTTTTGCAATCGCCAGTAATACTTTGGCGTATATACCGGGAACAACAATGGATAAAACAGGCTGTAAAAACCTATCAAATAGATGCAATAATTTCGGATAACCGTTTCGGTTTGTATCATACAATTACCCCAAGTATATATATAACACATCAGTTAACTATTAAAACCGGAAACCGGTTTACTGAATGGCTGGCCAAAAAAATACACTATTTTTTTATCAATAAATATGGTGCTTGCTGGGTACCCGATAATGAGCACAGCCCAACACTGGCAGGTGAACTTTCTCATCCCAAAACATTACCATTGGTGCCGGTAGTATATATAGGCCCTTTAACAAGGTTTGAAAAAATTAGTGTAGAAAGGGAATATGATTGTTTGGCGCTTATTTCGGGACCAGAACCGCAGCGCAGTATTTTTGAAAAAATCATACTGAATCAGTTGGGTTATTTTAACGGAAAAACATTGCTTATAAGAGGCTTACCCGAAAATGAAATTGCATTGCCTGCAGTAAACAGCAATACTACAATTAAAAATCACCTTACTGCAGCTGACTTAAATATGGCTATCGAACAATCGGAATGCATTATATGCAGAAGTGGCTATACCTCTGTAATGGATCTGGTATTGTTGCAAAAAAAAGCAATGCTGGTAGCTACCCCTGCACAAACAGAACAGGAATATCTTGCCACTTACCTGCAGCAAAATCATATTTTCCCTTCAATAAATCAGGAACAGTTTAATATCAAAACGGCTGTGGAACAGTGCAGCAAATTTACATTTACCCAACCTGCATTCAGTAAGGGGCAATATAAGGAGGTAATACAGCAATGGGTATCAAAAATAACTCAGCCCGAATAACCCAGATATTTATACCCTCTTAAAATGGTTTTAAAATCTACAGCTGCAGAGTAAGAAGATGCATACCATTCGTCGGAAAGCTGCAGACTTTCATCAGGTAACTTATTCTGGCTTTGAGGCAGTGAAGTAGAAGTAAGAACTCCCTTCTTAACCGGAGGCAAACCTGCCGGCGTGGTGGCATAACCTACCCAGGTTTTTTTTTGTAGCCATACAGCTAATAAATTTTTTATAAAACCGCCCGGTTTTTTTTGCAGCATCAAATGTATGGGTAAGCTGAGTACAAGTAGTAATGCAACCAGCACATCAAACAGGTTTTTATTTCTTTTGTTTGCCGGACTTGCAATAATATACCGGCTATGATCTGCCACAAAATGCCCGCTGATATCTTTATCATCACTGCCTACAATGCTGCTGCTGCCTGATGCATGAAACTTATTGCGTACACTGCGCGGCAATTGCTGAACGAGAGTTATGATGTTTTCAAAACTTAAACCATCTTCACAAAAAACAATTTCTTTAACCGGATAGGTCTTAATCAGCAGATTCAACTCCTGTATAGTACCAATGGCTGTTCCTTTTTGTGCTGCAATAGTACTGCTTACCCTGCCTAAAACCCTTTCTGGCATACCTGCATTTTCCATTAGTGTACACACCGCAGCAAAATCCTGTTCATTGGCCACTACAATTGTTTGCCGCTGCTCTTTGTTTTCATCAAATGCTGTTAAAATGTTCCAGTGTATAAATAAACTTCTTAAAATACTCATTATCACAAATGACATCAGAATACCGAATACCAGAATACCTCTTGAAAACCGGATCTCTTCGGGCAACAATGCATAACCACTTAGTAATATCAGTGCAGCTGTGGTGGTAGATTTATTTAACTGCGACTGCCGGTATGCCTTGTCATATAACCCGGCATAATAAGAAGCCATTAAAAATATTACTGTAAAAACAGGCAGGGCAATTATAAGCAGATTAGGCGAATAGTTTACATCCTGCCTTATATAGGTATTCCATAATAATTTGATAGTCAAAAAACTCAGAAATATTACCACTGCGTCTAAAATGGGGAGTCCTGTTTTTTGTAAAAACTTGGCTACTCCTGCCAGTATGGCCCTTAAAAAAATACCGGTTTGTATCAGCAGGTTAAACAGGCCGGCCCTGCTGCCACTATAGTGTTTTTTTACAAACACACTCATGGCGCTGTAAAACATACGAACATAATTCAGACTGCCTTTTTTAGTGCTCTCGCCTTTAAAATGAATGATGGTGGTCTGCGAAAAATAATAGTTTTTATACCCGCCTTTTTGTATCCTGTAACTCAGGTCCACATCTTCGCCATACATAAAAAATGTTTCGTCAAAACTACCCACGGTATGCAGTACTGCTGCAGGTACCATCATAAAAGCGCCGGCTAATACATCCACTTCATGATTTTCTTTTGCCGATAAATTTCCCAGATGATACCTGGCAAATGTTTTGGAATGAGGAAACAGTTTGGTGAGGCCGCTCAATTTATATAAAGATGTTAAAGGCGAAGGAAAGGCCCTTTTGCTTTCTCTTAAAAAATTTCCTGCGCCATCAATCATTTTTACACCTAAAGCACCGGCATCGGAATGTGACTCAAAAAAAGCCAGGCATTTTTCAAAACAATCTTCCGGTACAATGGTATCCGGGTTTAAAAAAAGAATATACTTCCCCTTTGATTTTGCCAGCGCCTGATTATTTGCCCTTGCAAAACCCATATTCTCCTCATTCCATATGAACTGCACACCGGGAAAAACCGGTGATAAATATTCCCTGCTGCCATCGGTGGAATGATTGTCCACCACCCATATTTCCGCATTTACTTTTTCGCAGGCCTTTATTACAGAATAAAGACATTGCTCTAAAAAGTACTTCACGTTATAGTTTACTATAATTACTGATAGCTGCAAATCAAAAATATTGTGGCTCCGGAAAAATGATTTTTAAGATATAAAAAAAGTACTGTTGTTTACTGTTGGGGTATTATATCTTTTTTGAGCCTGTAAGTTATTACGAATTGCTGATTTATCCATTGATAAGAATTGCTTTTATACAAGTACCGCTGTTTACCGTTTAGCTGTGGCTTTTGTTTTATCTTTGCGCCATGTTAAAAACAACCTTATTCAACGCCGTTGAAGCCGGCGCTACAGAACTAAAACGGTACTTTAATAATCCCGACCTTAAAATCAGCAATAAAGAAGGTATAAACAACTGGGTTACCGAAGCAGATCATGCCGCAGAAAAAGCCATCATTGATGTAATTAAAAAACAATATCCCGATCATTTTATATTAAGTGAGGAAGTAGGTGAAATTGTTACTGAAAGTGATACCAAATGGATCATCGATCCTATTGATGGCACCATCAATTTTGCCTGCGGTATTCCTATTTGCTGTGTAAGCATTGGAGTGGAAAAAAATGGCGAAATGATACTGGGTGCAGTATACAATCCTTTTATTGGGGAATTATTTTTTGCAGAAAAAGGAAAAGGAGCCACATTAAATGATAAAGCGATCAGTGTAAGCAGCAAGCACGAAGTATTGCACAGCTGCCTGGTAACCGGTTTTCCCTATACTTATCTGGATATGGCAAATGGTCCTTTGCAAATTTTTGAAAAACTGATTCGCAAAGGAATTCCTGTACGCCGCCTGGGCAGTGCAGCTATTGATCTGTGCTGGGTGGCCTGTGGCCGATTTGAAGGCTTTTACGAGCATAAACTAAGTGCATGGGACAGTGCAGCAGGATACCTGATTGTTGAAGAAGCCGGCGGAAAAGTAACCGATATGAAAGGAGAAAAATATTCTCCTTATCAGCATCAGATTGTTGCTACCAACGGATTTATACACGACGAACTGATTGAAGTAATCAACGACAGAAAACAATTATAGTTACCGTTAATTGGTTAATCCGTTAATCCGTTAATTGGTTAATTGGTTAATTGGTTAATTGGGGGCAAATTGTTTACACCAAAGGTGGAACAATCATAATCCGTGTTAATCTGTGTAATCTGTGGCAACCATTTTTCGCCGCAGGTGAGAAAAAAATAAATATTTATGGAAGAAAGAACAGAAATCGCTTCGCTGGGAGAATTTGGCTTAATAGATCATCTGACCCAGAATAATGAAACCAGAAATGCTTCCACTATTTTAAGTGTAGGTGATGATGCTGCCGTGATAGATCATTTTGGCCGACAAACTGTAATCAGCACCGACCTCTTACTGGAAGGCATTCATTTTGACCTGATGTACACCCCGCTCAAACATCTGGGTTATAAAAGTGTAGTGGTAAACCTGAGCGATATTTATGCCATGAATGCCACACCTACACAGATCGTGATCAGTATCGGCATCAGCAATAAATTTAGTGTGGAAGCCCTGAATGAATTTTACGAAGGCGTATATGCCGCCTGCAAAAAATATGATGTAGACCTAGTGGGTGGCGATACCACCAGCAGCAAAAAAGGATTTGTGATCAGCATTACTGCCATTGGTGAAGTAGCACCCGACAGTTATATTACCCGAAGCGGAGCCAAGGTAAATGACCTGATTTGTGTGAGCGGTGATTTAGGCGGCGCATTTTTAGGATTGACTATTTTAGAAAGAGAACGCAAGATATTTGAAGAAACCGGCGCACAACCCGATTTAGAAGGGCAGACTTATATTGTAGGCCGCTTACTAAAACCCGAAGCCAGAAAAGATGTGATTGAATATTTTACTGCACAAAGCATTATGCCCACCAGCATGATTGACATCAGCGATGGCTTGAGCAGTGAGCTCATTCATATCTGCAAACAAAGCAAAGTGGGTTGTGTAATTTATGAAGACAAGCTGCCTTTAAATGAAGACAGTAAAGCCTTTGCTTATAAATTAGAACTTGACCCAACCGCCTGCGCATTAAGCGGCGGTGAAGATTATGAATTATTATTTACTGTTTCGCAGGCCGATTACGAAAAAATAAATGAAAATAACGGCTTAAGTATTATTGGATATATTACCGAACCATCCGAAGGCCAGCATCTTATTACCCGTGGTGGAAACAAACATGCACTGGTGGCACAAGGATGGAATCATTTGAATAAATGATCGGCTTCTGCTTTTTTATATCTTTCAATTAAATT
The DNA here is from genome assembly GCA_037140275.1 of Ferruginibacter sp. Lineage (GTDB taxonomy): Bacteria > Bacteroidota > Bacteroidia > Chitinophagales > Chitinophagaceae > Ferruginibacter. Next base: position 13,678 of record JBAXET010000051.1, read on the forward strand.
AATTAGCGCCTGCCTGTTAGTGGCAGGTGCTAATTTTATTTCAGCAACATTTTCATAAAAATTTTCAGGGATATAAGATGCGGTTTTGGGGTTTTTTAAAAACCATCTTGCTTTACATAATTTTGAATTGGCCATAGAGTCCCTGTAAACAGAAAAAGAAAAATCAATGTTTCTTAATCTTTCATCGTAGTATAAATAAACCGAATCATAGATTTTATCATTTAATACATATCTGTAAATCTGTTCTTGTTTACTCGCAGATATTGTATCACTTTTAATGATTTTAACCTCTGTCATAAAATCAGCTGTATATTTTTTCCCACCATTAAAAGATCTTTGCAATATTGAATCATTTCTATATCTTATTTTAAATGAATCGTTCATGTTTTTTAAAAAATATCCATACCCCGAATCCACATTATGCACAAAATAATCGTATTTAACAGAATCATACAGCAATACATTATCTACTTCTGCTGTCTTGTTATATGACAGTTCATATAAACGATAATCTCCATAGTATGATATAAAAACACTTGTAGAAAATGAATAGGTATTGGTATCTGTTACTTTATCAGGAGAGATATATGAAAAATTCAGCCGGATAAAAGGTATATCTTTTTCTGTTTTTATTTTTAAACAAAAACAACAACATAGTAAACCAATAACAGATGGAATGATAAATGCTTTCATTTTTTGAGTTTATAGGCTTTGCAAATTAAATAAAAACAACAATTTATAGAACTGGCAATATTGTATTAGGTGCATAAAAGCGTTTACTGGCGCTAAATGGATGTATCAAAGATGGAACACCAGGACAATTTACAGTAGATGTAACTGTAAAGGGAATTTCCATGAAAACGCTTGTTTTAATTGGGCTTATATTAATTGTTGGAGTAACTATCGAAAAAGTACGGGATCCACCGACATTAACTCCAGTTTCTAAAACCGTGAGATGTGTAAAACTTTGAAACTCCCACAAATCAATATTATTAGTGGCATAATGTACTTTTTTTAATTCTCCCTCCTCATAGCTAATCAAGCCCCAGGTCCCTGCAGTAAAAATAACCCAGCTATACCTTTTTTTCCAGTTAGTCCCATTATTTAAGATGGTATTTTCAGTAACAACACCATTTACTGCATGGCCCATATTGGCAAATTCTTCATTTTGTTGTGCACAGGTTCCAGTTCCACCGCCACCTCCATTTCCTCCACCACCTCCTGTGCCGGGAACACATACACAATCGGTATACAAATATTCAACATTTATGATTTCCCCTGTTATTTGATCGTAGGTTATCAGATAATAATCTTCGCAATCTAAAAATCCACCACTGGCTGCACAGTTTGCCGGGCTAATAGCACTGTTTGGTACAACTCCTTTTGCCTGTGCACCTGTATCTTGTTTTTCTTTTATTTCAATATTTAAATCAACATTTTGTTTTATGCCATCCTTGTATTTTGAACCATCCTTTTTATTATATGCCAAATCATATTTTAAAACAGAACCATTAAAAGATGCCGCTTGTTTTTGGTGCTTAAGTTCATTCACCAAAATATCTAAAATATTTACAGCTTTTTGTAATCCAGTATTCACTATCATATAATAACTTCCATTTACAAAAGATCCTTTTTCATCGAGCTCTGTAACAAAGTATTTATATGTATTTAAAGCGTTGGCAAGTTTAATTTGAGTGATAATAAATTTATCTGCTTTAACAATTGTATTCCAGTCGGGCAGTGTATTTCCCAAATAGTGTAAAGCGTTCTGAGGTTGATTTTTAACAGCTTGTACATACCATGTTTGCAAATCCTTAGAGATTTGAGTTTTTTGATCAACCGGTTCAACATGTTTTCCCGGTTCTTTTTTACAACTACTCAAAATTAAAAGGGCAAAAAAGATACAGCCAATTGTTTTTAACAATTTTGTTTTCATAATGTAATTTTTTAAGGTTACGGATAAATTTTTCTGTCTGTTGCAATTCAAAAGCAGTGTTACTTTTATCAATCACTTTTGTTTTGACATTGTAAAAATGAATTTTTTATTTTCTATTTTAAAAATTCCACGCTAAACTTATTTTAGTTTTAAAATATATTTATTAAGTTAGCAATGTCAAATCCGTACCAGCAATGTCAGAAAAAAAGCACTCAAAGGAAAACTATACCCTTAAAATTGGCGCGAATATTCGTAAATGGCGTGAATTAAGGGGCATAAAGCAAGAGCAACTTGCACTTAAATTAAATATCACAAAAGGAGCATTAAGTAATATTGAAAATGATAAAACAGATATTAGTTTGCATCGTATAGAAGAGATTGCAAAGCATTTAGAACTTGAGACCATGCTGCTGTTTAAAAACCCTATCGATCTGATATTAAACTCCAAGACTGAAATTCCTTAAGACTTTTATAGCGCCTTCACTTAATTTGGTTTGTTTACTTTTGTACCAATGAAACAGTTTAATACCTTTTATTTAATAGTATTTGCCCTTTTTCTATATTCCTGCGCCACTTCCAATAAAAATTACAACCCGGCAAAAAAATATTCCAAACAAGTGCTGCAGCAGGATTATACTCTGCTGAAAAACATCCTGCAAAAAAAACATCCTTCTGTATACTGGTATACCGCTAAAGACAGTATGGATTTTTATTTTGATCATTACTATAATGCCATTGAAGACAGTATGACCGAACAGCAGTTTGGCTGGAAGATCATTGCACCACTCACGGATAAGCTGCGCTGCGGACATACCAGTTTTGGTATGAGCAAAGCCTATAACAAATGGGTGAACAATAAACAAATCCCTTCTTTTCCCTTATTTATGAAAGTGTGGAAAGATACCATGATAGTAACGGGCAACCTGAACAGAAAAGATTCCATTTTAAAAAGAGGTACTTTAATAACAGGCATTAATGGTTTAAGCAATACCCAATTAATGCAAACCCTGTTTGGGTATATGACCGAAGACGGGATTGCCAACAATGTAAATTTTTTAAGGCTCAGTAATAATTTTCCTTATTACCACCGCAACATTTTTGGCATCAGCCGTGAGTACACCGTAAACTATGCCGATGCTGCAGGTAATGCAAAAACCATAAGGGTACCGGTTTTTGATCCGCCAAAAGACAGCTCCAAAAGAAACCGGATTACTCCATTGGTAAAAAGAACAAAGGAGGAAATAAAGAAACAACAATTACAAAATATACGGTCACTTGCCATTGATACTGCCAACAATACTGCAATAATTACTTTAAATACTTTCAGCACCGGCCATTTGCGCAAATTTTTCAGGCAAACATTCCGCTATATTAAAAAAGCCGAAATTAAAAATGTGGTACTGGATATCCGCAGTAATGGAGGAGGCAAAATAAATTCATCTACTTTACTTACCAAGTATGTTACCCGCATTCCCTTTAAAGTAGCCGACTCTGCTTTTTGTGTGTCCAGAACATTGCATCCTTATACCCGCTATGTAAAAGGTAAATTCATCAATAACATGGCCTTTCTTTTTTTAACCCATAAAAAATCAGATGGCAACTACCATTTTGGTATTTGGGAAAGAAGAACCTATCATCCTAAACAATATAATCATTTTGACGGCAATTTATATGTGCTGATTAACGGACAAACATTTTCTGCGTCTACTCTTTTCAGTCATGCTGTTAAAGGTCAAACCGGAATTACTATTGTAGGTGAAGAAGCTGGCGGTGGCAACTATGGTAATAATGGCATCATGATACCTGACATAACTTTACCGCATACGCATTTAAGGGTACGATTACCTTTGTTTCGCCTGGTGCAAAATAATCATGGCGTAAAAGACGGACATGGTGTACAGCCTGATATTTATATTGGCACCAGCTACGATGCACTCATTAAAGGCTACGATAAAAAAATGCAGGTGGTGATGGAAATGATCAGGGGGAAGAGGTGAAT
>JBAXET010000052.1:0-17480 GCA_037140275.1 Ferruginibacter sp.
TAAAAAAGGCCATCCCGGTTAAAGGATAGCCTTTTAGCATTAATTTTTTCTATTAATCCCAGCCTTTTTTAGCTACGCCATCGGCAACAGCCTTAAGTGCAGTAGCTTCACCAAGCATGGTGGTCATTTTGTTTCCCTTACCATCGTTACCCTGGGCCATATAGCCGCCACGAGATGTTTTTGTTATAACTGCATCCTGCATGGGAACGTTCTTTTCTTTTGTTTTCATGCAATAAGCTGTGATCATGTTGCTCATTTTGTAGAATTTATTGTTAGTAAAATGATGAAGTCTCTTACTTCGGAGTACAAGCTAATGAAAATAGCCCATTTACCCAAACCTTGCCATATGGCAGGTGTTTATAAATAGCTTAAAAAGAGCTCTGTTTCCTTCTCCTTCAGGTTAAGCCGATTAATTTTAGCACTGCATTTTTAAAGTAATAGCAGCTTGATTGGGTGCCAAATCCTTTTGCTATGGGGCTTTGAGCTGGATGGCATTTTTAAAGCATGCCGATATATAATAAAAAAATGGGGACTAACGCCCCCATTCATTAATATAATAACCTGATTAAAAATCTTAATAACTTTTATAGAAATTCAGTTGTTTTATACGTCCAGTTTGGCGTATTTGGCATTTTTTTCTATAAACTCCCTTCGCGGCGGAACCTCGTCACCCATTAGCATACTGAATACACGGTCGGCTTCTGCTGCACTATCAATGGTCACTTGTTTTAAAGTTCTTGTTAATGGATTCATAGTGGTATCCCATAATTGCTCGGCATTCATCTCACCCAAACCTTTATAACGCTGAATATTTACGCTGTCATCTTTACCTTGTCCAAACAATTGTACCAATCCTTTACGTTCTTCATCGGTCCAGGCATATTCCTGTTCTTTTCCTTTTTTAACCAGATATAATGGCGGTTGAGCTATGTACACGTTACCCTGTTCAACCAGTTCCTTCATATAACGGAAAATAAAAGTTAGAATTAATGTTGCGATGTGGCTACCATCCACATCAGCATCCGTCATAATGATCAGTTTATGATAACGCAGTTTGGATGTATCTAATGCTTTGGGATCATCTGGTGTTCCTATTTTAACGCCCAGAGCAGTAAACATATTACGGATCTCTTCATTATCGTAGATCTTATGCTCCATTGCTTTTTCTACATTCAATATTTTACCACGTAATGGTAAAATAGCCTGAAAGCTTCTGTCGCGCCCTTGCTTGGCAGTACCACCCGCCGAGTCTCCTTCTACTAAAAACAACTCACATTTTCCTGGGTCTTTATCTGAGCAATCTGCCAGTTTACCCGGCAAACCGCCTCCGGTTAATACACTTTTACGTTGTACCATTTCTCTTGCCTTTCGGGCAGCAGCTCTGGCCTGTGCAGCTAAGATTACCTTTTGAATAATGGTTTTAGCTTCTTTAGGATTTTCTTCTAAAAAGGCTTCCAGTACACGGCTTAAGGTTGAATCTACCACACCCATTACTTCATTATTACCCAGCTTGGTTTTGGTTTGACCCTCAAATTGTGGTTCCGGAACTTTTACAGATATGATGGCCGACAAACCCTCACGAAAATCATCCCCTTCAATTTCAACCTTAGCTTTGGCAAACATGTCCTGCTTTTCGCCATAGCTTTTAAATACACGTGTAATACTGCGGCGGAACCCTGCCACATGCGTACCACCTTCTATGGTATTGATATTATTTACATAGCTGAAAATATGTTCCTGATAGCCTGCATTATACATCATAGCTACTTCTACAGTAATATTATTAGCAGCATCGTATCCATCACAATAAATGGCCTGCTGAATCAATGGTAAACGATTGGCATTTTTATCTATCAGGGCTACAAAATCAACAATACCACCTTCGCTGTAAAAAGTTTTGGTGTAAGTATTACCGTTGTCGTCTTTCTCACGAAAATCGTAAATGACGATATTGATCTTCCTGTTCAGGTAAGCCAGTTCTCTTAAACGACCTTCCAGAATATCTCTGATATAAATGCCGGAAGAAAAGATGGTTAAATCGGGCCAGAACTGCACTTTGGTACCATGGGTATCTGAATTGCCTATTTCTCTTACAGGATACTTTGGTATACCTGTGGCATATTCCTGCTCAAAAATTTTACCATCTCTGTTTACTGTTACAATTAATTTGGCACTTAAGGCATTTACACAACTCACCCCCACACCGTGCAAACCACCGGATACTTTATAAGAATCTTTATCAAATTTACCACCCGCATGCAGTACTGTCATTACTACTTCCAGTGCACTGCGGTTTTCTTTGGTATGCATTCCTGTTGGAATACCACGACCATCATCTTCCACAGTAATGGAATTATCTTCATTAATGGCGACACTTATATTTTTACAATGACCGGCCAATGCTTCATCAATTGAGTTGTCTACCACTTCATAAACAAGATGGTGCAACCCTTTTACACCAATATCCCCGATATACATGGCAGGACGCTTACGAACCGCTTCCAATCCTTCCAAAACCTGAATACTGTCGGCGCCATAACTGGCTTTCTGCGCCTCCGTTCTTTCTGTTATTTCACTACTCATAATTGGATTAAAATCGCTTTATTTTTTTCTGAATTCGATTATGCGCAAATATAAGGAAAATCAAGGGGTTGAGCGGTATTAAAAAGGGCTTTGATACCCTCATTTTATGTATATTTTTCCACAGTTTCTGAATTACCGAAAAGCGGAAAAACTTACCTGCAGGATAGTGCAGCTTGCGCTGTAATTTATTGTTCCGTATCTTTGCATATACAAACAATGAATCAACACAGCGACATATTGCAAATGGCTTATAAACAGCCCCTGATGCATGACCAGATGCAGGTATTGCTGCATCTGGAAAAGCAAATTCCGGGTAGTGTAAGCTATTCGATACAACGCTATGCCAAACAATCGCAGTGGAGTTTTGAAGATACCGGCATGATTGTGTATCACCACCAGCAGAATAATGCTGCAGAAAGCTATCTGGAATTGAAGTTTTGTGTAAGCGGTAATGTATACTGCCGCGAAAAAAAGAAGGAATGCGATTACTGCAAATTCAATTCTTCAAAAGTTTGCGTGGAAAAAGTAGATAGTGTGGATGTACTGAGTTTCAGCTTTACACCTTCTTATCTTAAGCAGTTTGCAAGTGGTAAAAAAAATGCCACTTTATCTGATGATGTATTGTCTTTTACACACGACAGTTCTTTTTCAAAAACTTTGCCGCTTTGTGGCAAGACCCGATTGGCTATAGAATCTTTACTGAACCATAATTATACAGATAGTCTGGAGAATATTTTTGTAAATGCTCAAACACAAATCCTGTTGTTATACAGTATGGATTGTATGATGGGTGACCCTGAAGAAAAATTCACCTGTAAATTTTTAGCCAACAGCGACGACAGGGAAAAAATCAGTAAAGCAAGAGAGATTTTGTTACAGCATATCGGCGAACCCTTAACCATTAAAGCGCTCAGTCGTAAAGCAGCTATTAATGAATGCTATCTTAAAAAAGGATTTAAAGAATTGTTTGGTACTACCATCTTCGATTTTTATCAAACTCAAAGAATGGAGCACGCTAAATATTTATTGTATGATAAAAGCCTTAGCGTAACTGAAGTGTCTTCCTTACTGGGCTATTCTTCTATTTCACACTTTAGTACCGCCTTTAAAAAACACACTGGCATTAAACCTTGTGAGTTACTGCTCCGCTAATTTTCCCGATACGGTAAACTTATTTCCCGATTACAGTTCCGGTATTTTTTTATATGGATTTTCTTTGTAAAAAAATAACAGATGAAAAGATTAATAGTAATCATTGCATGCATTTCTTGTTATTCTGCATTTGCACAGGACAGGTATTTTGCAAGAACCTATACGGCAAATATTTTACCAAAAGGTGCTATTGATATTGAATGGTGGCATACTTCACGCTTTGGTCACCTTAACCAGTATTTTAATGCACAGGACCAGCGCATGGAACTGGAATTTGGGTTAGGCAAAAATGTACAAACTGCATTTTATTTTAACCGCTACCAAAAAAGATTCAGCGAAACAGCTAATGAAACACTCACTTCAAGTGAAATTGGTTTCAGTAATGAATGGAAGTGGAAAATATCCGGACCAGCAAGTAAAATCAATTATGCAGTTTATGGCGAATGGGGTATCAAAGGTGGCGATGAAGTTGAACTGGAAGCAAAATTTATTGCTGATAAAAATTTTGGAAAGAACTTACTTGCCTTTAATGCCATAACTGAATATGAAAAAGAATTTGAATGGCGCAACGGAAAAACGCAATCTGTTCATTGGGAAGCGCCAGTTGAATTTGATTTGGCGTATTTAAGAAATATTAATTTTAATTGGGGGCTTGGGTTCGAAATCAGCAACCGCAATGCTATTACAAAGGGCGAAGGTTGGGAGTACTCAGCAGTTTTTGGAGGGCCTTCTATAAATTATCGGGGCGACAGGTGGTTTGTAATAGCCAACTACTTGCCTCAATGGGGTAATTTGCATAAAACCATCCATGCCCCCTATTCGAAAGTACTGGATGAACAGGAACGTGTTCAGGCAAGGATCATCCTCGGTATTTCCTTAAAGTGATAACTATAAGTAAAATAAAGGCCTTACAGGTTTTCTGCAAGGCCTTTATTCTGTTCAAAAAATTGTCAAACAAAAGCTTGAAATACAATTTCCGGGGATAATAGTTCATTGGACTTTCTAAGGATATTACATTGTCTTTCGGGATATGGATTTTAAAACAGGAACCAAACTGCTGATAAATTTTAAAATGTGACGGGAGTAGGAATACTCCCGTCTTTACCCTAATAAAACCCTAAACCAGCAAAAATTTTAAACGCATTTATTTGATTACTTGTTATTCATTGGAATTGGAAATCTACGATTGCTGTTTAATTATCATTTGTGTACGATATAAAAACATGCTCAATATATTTTGTATACAGAACTGCAACGCTGAATATTTTACCAATATTATGCCAAGGCTCAAAAATGTGGATAACTCCGCTTAAAAAGCAATACCACTAATGGTTTCAGGGGATTTTTACTACACAAAATATAGCTTAAAAATACACTATATCGTAAATGTCCGTTTTAAGTTTGCGTTGTTCAACTAAGAAGCTTTTACCACAACTGGTTCAGATAAAACTATTACTTATAAGAGTTTACAATTATCTATCGGGTACACCGCCTGTTTTTATTACCTTTGCAACCTTAAATTAAAGACGTTTTCCCCGATTTTTTTATGAGTACCAGATATAAAGAATACCAGCAGTTGAACTTACCCTCCATCAGTGAGGAAATATTGGCCAAGTGGCAATCGGCTCATGCTTTTGAAAAAAGTGTTTCCATTAGAGAAGGACACAAACCTTTTGTATTTTATGAAGGTCCCCCAAGTGCTAATGGAATGCCCGGTATTCACCACGTAATCAGCCGTACATTAAAAGATATGGTATGCCGTTACAAAACCATGCAGGGTTTTCAGGTAAAACGTAAAGGTGGCTGGGATACACACGGACTTCCCATTGAACTGGGCGTGGAAAAAGAACTGGGTATTACAAAAGAAGACATTGGTAAAAAAATAAGCGTAGAAGATTATAATAAAAAATGCCGTGAAGTGGTGATGCGCTATAAAGATAAATGGGATGAAATCACCCAAAAAATGGGCTACTGGGTTGATTTAGAGAAACCTTATATCACTTTTGAAAATAATTATATTGAAACCCTGTGGTGGTGTTTAAGTGAATTGTACAAGAAAGGGTATTTATATGAAAGCGTAAGCATTCAACCCTACTCTCCTGCGGCAGGCACCGGTTTATCATCACACGAATTAAACCAGCCGGGTACGTATAAAGATGTGAAGGATACGAGTGCTACAGTAATGTTCCGCCTCCCCAACCCCTCCCAAGGAGGGGCTAATGAACACTCCGCAATTTCAAAAATATTTTCTGCAATAGCATGGTCTAAAGCCCCTTCTCCTGCAGGAGAAGGGGTTGGGGATGAGGTCTTTTTAATGGCCTGGACCACTACACCATGGACTTTGCCATCTAACCTTGGTTTAACTGTGGGGCCTAATATTGATTATGTTGCAGTTAAGTCATTCAACCCTTACACACATCTTCCCATCAATATAATTCTTGCTAAAAATTTAATTGGCAAATATTTTAAAGCAGATGGCGAGAATGGCGACTTTGAAAATTACACTTCCGAAGTAAAATTAATTCCATGGAAAATTCTTGCTGAATTTAAAGGAAAAGATATTGAAGATGTACAGTACGAACAGCTGATGCCTTGTGAAGCAAACACTATGGAAAAGATACAGGAAATTACTCCGGGGGCACAACCCTTCAGAGTAATACTGGGTGATTTTGTGACAACAGAAGATGGTACCGGCTTGGTTCATACTGCTCCTGCATTTGGCGCGGATGACTATAAAGTAGGCAAGAAAAACAATCTGGGTATTTTAACCCTTGTAGATAAGCAGGGGAAATTTGTGGATGGATTAGGAGAGTTCAGTGGCCGTTATGTAAAAGATTATAAAGACGAAAAAGGATATGTAGATGTTAACGTTGATATTGCAGTTAAATTAAAGTTAGAGAATCGTGCTTTTAAAGTAGAAAAGTACGAACATAATTATCCGCATTGCTGGCGTACCGATAAACCAATTATTTATTATCCATTGGATGCATGGTTTATTAAAACTACTGCGGTTAAAGACCGTATGGTGGAACTAAATAAAACCATCAACTGGAAACCTGCTGCTACCGGAACCGGACGTTTTGGTAACTGGTTAGAGAATATGGTGGATTGGAATTTAAGCCGCTCCAGGTATTGGGGAACTCCATTACCTATCTGGAGAACTGAAGACGGTGAAACCCTAAAATGTATCGGCTCTATTGCAGAATTGAACAGCGAAATAAAAAAAGCTGCCGAAGTCCTGGGCGGAGATACTAATAAAAATTATTTGCACGAAGGCATTCTTGATCTGCATAAACCTTATGTAGATGACATAATATTGGTAAGTGATAATGGGCAGCCAATGAAACGTGTGCCTGATCTGATTGATGTTTGGTTCGACAGTGGGGCCATGCCTTATGCACAACAACATTTCCCTTTTGAAAACAAAGAAGTGTTTGAACAATCTTTCCCTGCAGATTTTATCGCAGAAGGAGTTGATCAAACCAGAGGCTGGTTTTATACATTACATGCACTGGGGGTATTATTATTTGATTCTGTTGCCTACAAAACCGTAGTAAGTAATGGTTTGGTATTAGATAAGAATGGCAATAAGATGAGTAAGCGCCTGGGTAATGTGGTAGACCCTTTTGAAACCATTAATAAATATGGTGCCGATGCTACCCGCTGGTACCTGATCACCAATGCATCTCCGTGGGACAGTTTGAAATTTGATATTGGCGGTATACAGGAAGTACAGCGTAAATTCTTTGGTACATTATATAATACCTACCAATTTTTTGCATTGTATGCCAATGTAGATGGATTTGCCTTTAAAGAAGCTTACATCCCGGTAAAAGAGAGACCAGAAATAGATCAATGGATTCTATCCTCATTAAACACACTGATACAAACCGTGCAACTGAATATGGACGATTATGAGCCAACCCAGGCCGGTCGTGCTATTGAAGAATTTGTAGATGCCCATTTAAGTAACTGGTATGTTCGTTTATGCCGCCGCCGGTTCTGGAAAGGGGAATATGAACAGGATAAAATCTGTGCATATCAAACCTTATATGAATGTCTGGAAACATTATCCTTACTGATTGCTCCTGTGGCACCATTTTTTGCAGACTGGTTATTTGCCAATCTGAACGAAGTGAGCAACAGATTCAGCAATGAATCTGTACATCATGTATTCTTCCCCGTGGCAAAAGCTGAAATGATCAATACTGACCTGGAAAAAAGAATGCAATTGGCACAGGATGCTTCTTCTTTAATATTATCATTGCGTAAAAAAGTAAATATAAAAGTACGCCAGCCATTACAAAAAGTTTCTATACCAGCAATTGATAAAGACATGCCGGAAAGAATTCAGCTGGTAGCTGATATTATTAAGGCCGAAACCAATATTAAAGAAATTGAGTTGTTGGCTACTGATAATGATTTTATCCGTAAAAAAGCAAAAGCCAATTTTAAAACCCTGGGTAAAAAGCTGGGGCCAAAAATGAAATGGGCAGCTGATGAGATTATTAAATTTGATAATGCTACAATTGATAAAGTGCAGGAAGGACCCTTCCTTTTAAATAGCGATTACGAAGCCAAAGGAGAAGCCCCTATATATATAGAAGCGGAGGATCTGGAAGTGTCAACAGATGAAATACCGGGCTTTGAGATAGCCAATAAAGGAAGTCTTACAGTGGCGCTGGATATTACTATCACAGAAGAACTGAAAAAAGAAGGCGATGCCCGGGAGTTTATAAACAGGATTCAAAATATCCGTAAAGACAGCAATTTTGAACTTACTGACAGGATAACTGTAAAAGTGTTAGAAAATGCTGACCTGCAGCAATCTTTAATTCAATATAAAACCTATATTTGCGCCGAAATTCTGGCAGATTCGCTTGCTTTTGAGCCGGTTTTAAATGACGGTCTTGAGATCGAAGTGAATAATGTCATATTAAAAGTGAACGTACTAAAAAATTAGTGTAGTATGGCAACAAAAAAGAAAGTGGTTAAAGCTGCTGCTAAAAAGCCGGCAAAACCAGTTAAAACTGCTCCTAAAAAAGTAGTTAAAAAACCTGCTCCGGCAAAAAAAGCAGCTCCTAAAAAAGCCGTTAAGCCTGCCGCTAAAAAACCAGTAAAGCCAGTAAAAGCAGCAAAACCTGCCCCAAAAAAGGCGGTTCCTGCTAAAAAAGTAGCTAAACCAGTATCAAAGAAGCCGGAAGTGCTAAAAAAACCGGTACAAAAACCTATGCCAAAAAAAGTTGAAGTAAAGAAACCAGAAGTGAAAGCCGCACCCGTTAAAACTGCCGAACCCATTAAATCTACTGCTGCCTTAAAAGCAAAAGATATTAAAGTGGCTCCGCCAAAACCTGTGGTTATTCCAAAAATTAACACTAAAACTTCCCGTAAATATCAGCCTGATTTTACTAAGTCTGTTTTAGATCAACCCATAAACGATCCGGGAGCTCCACTTGTAAGATACAGTGATAATGATTTAACTGAATTCAGAGAGCTTATTCAACGCAAGTTGGAATCTGCTAAAAAAGAATTGGTTTACTTGCAGGGATTAATTACCCGAAAAGATGAAATGGGTGGCGATAATGATGATGGTCGTTATATGACCATGGAAGATGGCAGCATGAGCATGGAAAGAGAACAGCTAAGCCAGATGGCCAGCCGCCAGATCACTTTCATTGATCACCTTGAAAAAGCGTTGATGCGTATAGAAAATAAAACTTACGGTATTTGCCGTGTAACCGGTAAGCTGATCGACAAAGCCCGTTTACGTGCCGTACCACACGCTACATTAAGTATTGAGGCTAAGATGAGTGGTAATAAGTAATAAGTTTACCCCTCCGCCCCTAAAGGGGAACTTGGAGTATAAATATTAAAAGAGAATGATTAATTTCATTCTCTTTTTTATTAGTGAAATTTTAAAATTATTTTAATCTTTAAAAGCCCCTTTAGGGGTTTGGGGTACCATGTTTAAAAAATTAAGAACCGTAATTTATTATGTGCCCGATCTGCAGGCATCCAAAGAATGGTATGCTGCTTTATTAGGCATTCAGCCTTATTTTGATGAACCCTTTTATGTGGGCTTTGAGATTAATGGCTGCGAACTGGGCTTACACCCTTTAGATGACACTATTACCAAAGGAAATCAAACAGTAACACACTGGGCGGTAGATGAAATTGAAAAATGTGTACAGATCCTCACAGAAAAAGGATCGGGCATTTTACACCCTGTTACTGAAGTAGGCGGCGGAATAAAAGTAGCCACCGTAATTGATCCCTGGGGTAATGCAGTAGGACTGATTGAAGGTGCTTAAACTAAAATAAAGCAGATGAAAAAAATTCGTTGGGGCATTTTAAGTACTGCTAAAATTGGAAGAGAAAAAGTGATACCTGCCATGCAGCAATCTCCCCTTTGTAATATAGCGGCTATTGCATCCCGTGACATGGAATCTGCAAAAAAAACTGCTGCAGCACTGCAAATTGCCAAAGCTTACGGATCTTATGAGGCTTTGCTTAATGATGCAGACATAGATGCGGTATATATTCCACTGCCCAACGATTTGCATGTAGCATGGGCCATAAAAGCCATTACCGCTGGCAAACATGTATTGTGCGAAAAACCAATTGCGATGTCGGCTGCACAAGCCGCTTCATTACTGGAAGTTTCACAACAGCATCCCCAAATAAAAGTAATGGAAGGCTTCATGTATCGCTTTCATCCGCAATGGGCGCAGGCTAAAAAATTAATTACCGAAGGCGATATCGGTGAATTAAAAACTGTTCAGTCTTTTTTCTCTTATTACAATACAGATCCTAATAATATCCGCAATAAAAAACATGCAGGCGGTGGAGGCTTAATGGATATTGGTTGCTACTGCATTTCCATATCGCGTTATATTTTTGGTAAAGAGCCGGAAAGTGTTTTAGGCAGTGTGCAATATGATAGCAATACACATACCGACAATTACACTTCAGGCATACTGAATTTTTCAAACGGCACAGCCAGTTTTACCTGCTCTACGCATTTAGCACCTTATCAAAGTGTAAACATTTTGGGTACAGAAGCAAGGATAGAAATTGAAATTCCATTTAATGCACCGCCTGACAAACCCACCAGAATGTGGTTGCATAAAAAAAATAGTACCGAAGAAATAATTTTTGAAGCCGTTGATCAGTACACTTTACAAGGCAGCTTGTTTTCCTTAGCCATTCTCCATAACTCTGAAGTGCCCACTCCTCTTACAGATGCAGTAAATAACATGAAAGTTATTGACGCTGTTTTTAAGAGCAGTAAGGAAGGAAAGTGGATTGAAATAAAATAATGCCTTAAAAAGGCAGCCTATTTTATCAATTCAAAACTATCTTTCAGTCTGATATCTCTCGATGATGCACCAATCATTAAATCAAAATCTCCTGGTTCAGATACCCATTGCAATTGCTGGTTATAAAAGGACAATTTTTGATTGTCTATTATGAATATAATAGTTTTAGATTCGCCTGCATTTAAACTGATCTTTTTAAAATCTTTTAATTCCATCACAGGTCTTACAATTGAACCCACTTTATCTCTCAGATATAATTGCACCACTTCTTCTCCTTTATATTTACCCGAATTGGTAATAGTTACAGACACTTCTATTTTTTCTTTGGTGGTCATTTTTCTTTTATTCAGCTGCAGGTTACTGTATTGAAAGCTGGTATAACTCAATCCGTAGCCAAATTCATATTTGGGAAAAATGGACAGATCGTTATAAGAAGAGTTGTAATTGTGGTTTTTATCGTTAGTAGCCGGACGGCCGGTATTAAAATGGCTATAATAAATTGGTATTTGACCAACACTTAAAGGAAAAGTCATTGCTAGTTTTGCAGATGGATTATAATCACCAAACAATACATCAGCTATTGCATTACCTGCTTCGCTGCCCAGCCACCAGGTATATAATATTGCAGGTGCATGATCTGCAGTATAATTAAATACCAAAGGCCTGCCTGCATTAATTAACACCACAACCGGTTTTCCTGTGGCCAGTAATTCTTTTAATAAGTCTTCCTGTACACCTGGAATATTAATATTACTCCTGCTCTTGGCTTCACCGCTCATATCCCTTCTTTCGCCAATACTGAGAATAACCACATCGGCTTGTTTTGCAACGGCAACAGCTTCTGCAAAACCGTCTTTATTATCGCCTTCAATATCGCAGCCTTTAGCGTATAACAAAGTACTGTTTGAGCCAATCTTATTTTGCAGCCCCTCCCATTGAGAAACGATAAAATTAGAATCTACACCCGGCACTTCTACATCCCAAAAACCTTTATTCTGTTTTACTGCTTTTACCAGCGGGCCAATAAAAGCAATTGTTTTGGTGCTTTTTGATAATGGCAACAGATTATCTTTATTTTTCAGCAGCACAATGCTTTTCGCTGCCGCTGTTCTTGCCAATTGTACATGTTCCCGATTATTTAATGCAGCAAGTTCTCTTTCGGCATTGCAGAATTTAAAAGGATCATCAAATAAGCCCAGTTCAAATTTTTTAAGCAGAATTCTTTTCACAGCATCATCAATTAAACGAATGGGCACTTTACCTTCTTTTACCAGTTGTGCCAGATTGTTTTTATAACAACGACTTTCCATATCCATATCACTGCCGGCAGTAACGGCAGATAAGGCAGCTTCATATTCATTTTTTACATTGCCATGATTGATCATTTCGCCAATAGAACCCCAGTCGCTTACCACAAAACCTTTAAAGCCCCATTTACCTTTAAGAATATCTCTTTGCAAATATTTATTCCCGGTGGCAGGCACTCCGTTTAAATCGTTAAATGAGTTCATAAAAGTAGCGGCTCCTGCATCAAGTGCTGCCTTAAATGGAGGCAGATAAATTTCCCATAAAGTACGGTCGCTCATATCAACTGAATTATAATCACGGCCACCAATAGCCGCTCCATATGCTGCAAAGTGTTTTACACAAGCCATCACTGCATTTACATCACCTAATTTATTCCCCTGAAATCCTTTTACTCTGGCATAAGCAATTGTAGATCCTAAATAAGGATCTTCTCCTGCACCTTCCATCACTCTTCCCCAGCGTGGATCACGGGCTATATCCACCATTGGAGCAAATGTCCAGTGTATACCACTGGCACTCGCCTCAGTAGCAGCAATACGGGCTGTTGACTCAATAGCATCTATATCCCAACTGCAGGCCTCACCTAATGGAATTGGAAATGTTGTTTTATATCCGTGAATCACATCCTGTCCAAATAATAATGGAATTTTTAACCGGGATTGCATGGCAATATTCTGCCAGCTTCTGGTGCGTTCAGTTCCTACACAATTCAATAAAGATCCAAGTTGTCCACTTTTAAGCTGTTCTATTTTTTTATTATCAGGTGTAACAGGACCTGTGGCTTCATGATCATCATTATATTGATTCATCTGGCCAATCTTTTCCTCTAACGTCATCAAACGGAGAACAGAATCCACTTTTTGGGAAGTTGATTTTTTTTGTGCAGTTACCACTAATAGCTGTAGAGAGAAAAAAAATAACAAAGCCAGTCTGGTTGCAAACAATTTTTTCATATCTATAAATTTAAGATATTACAATTATATAATTAATTTAAAGGCCCACCGAATTTACTTTATAAAAAAATAATAAGATATTACTTCAGGCAGTGGCAAATGCACATATTGTAAAAGGATATGAAAATTTTAAACCGGGTCTCTATTATATTACTGATATACCCTGACAAAATCAATTTCCATTTTTTGAGGAAATATTTTATCATCCACGCCGTACTTTCCTCCCCAGTTTCCGCCCACTGCAATGTTCATTAATAAATGAAATTCTTTATCAAAAGGCCATGCTTCAGTACCGGTATGATCGTTTTTAAAAGTATGGTAAGGAATATTATCAATAAAAAAACGAATAGAGTCAGCCGTCCATTCTGCTGCATACACATGAAATTTTGCAGATAAATCGTTCCTGTTAACTCCTGCAGTTTTTTGCGTGTTAAGCATGCCGTTATAAGCTCCTGTATGAACAGTACTTAAAACAGAATCGGGCCAGTATCCCACGTTTTCCATAATGTCTATTTCTCCGCTGCGGGGCCATCCGCCATATTCCCAGTTAGTGGGCAACATCCAAATAGCCGGCCACATACCAGTTCCTGCAGGAATCTTTGCTTTTACTTCAATACGACCGTATTTCCAATCGCCTTTATTTTTAGACACTACCCTTGCTGATGTATAATTAAATTTATCGTTTACTTCTTTTCTGGCTTCAATAATAAGTTTTCCTTTTTCTACTCTGGCATTTTGAATCCGGTTAGTATAAAATTCCAGCTCATTATTTCCCCATCCGCATACTGAAGGGCAACCATTTCCCATATCAAAACTCCATTTAGTACTGTCGGGAGATCCTTTATAATTAAACTCATCGGCCCAAACCAGTTTTTTATACATGGTTTGACTTAAACTGGTTTGCTGTAAAAACAATAAGCTTAACCCAAAAAATATTACTAAAGCAACACTGCGGCGAATTTTCATTGTATATATTCTAAAAGTTTAAAAAATGTGCCTGCGCACATAAATAAAGTGGGAGTGTTTATTAAAATAAACACTCCACTTTGCTATTAACAACTGCTATAAAACCAAAATTGCATTGTTGGCATCGCCAATATTATTATAATTTATATTACTGATATACTCTAACATAATCTATTTCCATTGCTGCACTGGTAAATGCCGGATCAATCGTACCTCCAAAATTTCCGCCCATAGCCACGTTTAATATAATAAAGAAATTTTGATTGAATGGTAAACTGGCTTTATTGGCAAATGTGTAAAAAGGCACATCATCAACAGAGAGTGTAATAGTATTGGAATTCCATTCCATCGCATATTTATGAAATGTGGTGGTAACATTTGGTATCATTACAGTAGTGCCATCCCCATTGCTTCCCGAATGACCTGGATGATGCAATGTGCCGTAAATTTTATTTAACTGATTGCCGATATGCTCCATAATATCAATCTCGCCGCATGCAGGCCATCCTGCTGTAGTTAAATTGTTACCCAGCATCCATATAGCAGGCCATGTACCACCACCTGCAGGCAATTTTGCCAGCACTTCAATTTTACCGTATTTAAAAGAGAATTTATCTTTTGATAAAATTCTTGCAGAAGTGTAAGCACTCCCGCTATAGGATTCTTTTTGAGCAATAATTTTTAATGTACCGCCCGATACCACTGCATTATCTAACCGGTTGGTGTAATATTCCAGTTCATTGTTTCCCCAGCCTCCTGCACCTATATCATATCCCCATTTAGATGGATCCGGTGCACCACCTGCATTAAACTCCTCTGACCATACTAATGATAATACGACAGTTACAGTTATTTGTATTGATTTGGATATGCTTTGTCCGCCTGCACTTTTTGCCACCACATTTACCGTATACGTTCCTGATACCGGATATTTATATGTAACTGTACCATTTGCAACAGTTTGATAATTACCATTGCCAAAATCATATTCATACGATACCGCATTGCTTGCTGATGCTGTAAAAGAAACATTGCCACTATTGTCTGTACTTACTACAGCATTTACTGTAAGATTTGTTGGAGGAGTATCTGTATTACCCGTGGAGCCCCCTTTTTTACAATAGGAAAAAAGTAAGCTCACTACAAGCAATGAGAGTGACAGCAAGCGTTTCATACATCTAATTTGTAATTAACTGAAATATATTCCACAACAATCATCACTGGCACACGAACTGCTGCGACAATTGCTGTGGAAATAAACAAATCTTATTTCGCTTTTAATTTTTGATACCAGGCATTGCCATCACTTCCAATATTACGTAAAAACAAGTTAGAAGATGACACTGCGATGATCTCATAGGTTTTTCCACCTGTAGCAAAATTTATTATGCCATTACCCGGCACTGTAAACTGCACACCTGTTGAACTGGCAGCAGTAGAGCCACTGGTTGACGGAGCAAAACCTAATTTTTTAACCCCGATAGTAACAATACCATTGCAAGCATCACCACCGGATAATCCGTAAGTTGCTGTGGCAGCGCCAATCATAAAGCTCTGGCCTTTATTATCTACGTTGATAGAAATTCCACCGATACCATCACTAATAAAACTGATCTCGTCATCATAGGCACATGCCTCCCTTGAATTAGGTGAAGCTGCATACCAGTCTGGTAAAAAAGTCCAGTTAGGCCCCACACCAAAATGGCCAGAGGCATCCTTATCAGTGATCCATACTTTTGTGCCGCCATTAGTAAGTGCAGCAATTATTGCAGCAGGTATCTGATAATCGGTAAATACAGAAAACTTTTTAGTAACTGTAGAAGTGCTGCCACCTGTTCCAATAGCATTTACACTAACGGTATAATCGTAAGTGCCTTTTGTATCGTTGGTATATTTATGACTGAAGTTTCCTGAATAAGAAGTATCAGTTTTACCATCTCCAAAATCCATTTTGTATAATAACACATCTGTTGCAGTAGCAGCAAAGTTTACACGGCCTGTTCCATCACCATTGGGAAGACTACCTGTAATACCCAATACGGTTGGCGTTAATGTTACAGCTGTAGGTGTTTTTAATGCACCAAAAGAAAAGCTGTCTTTTTTACAACTGCTGTAACCAAACATCATAGCAATCAGCAGCAATGTAATTGTATTGAAATTCTTTATCATGATTTTGATTTTTTTATGATTAATTAAGTCTGATATCATCAAAATAATATGTAGCACCTGTTCCATTATTACCAAAGTCGAAGAATACCACTACACGCTGGTAATTATTAGAACTTACTATACCGGTAAAATCAAATGTCAGATCTTCCCAGCCATTGGCTACTGTGGTAACAGCATCTCTTTCAATATTGATTGCTGAATTGGACACATTTTCCATTTTAAATTTCACTACCATACCTGCTGCAGGTACCCAGACTTTCATTTTTATTTTTTGCAGAGAAGTGAAGTTAATCGGGTTTCCTAATTCTAAAAAAGAACCTGCCCAAACTTCAGCACCTGCGCCTTTTGTTAATGCACCCACTTTAGTGGAGGTATTGATACCAACTGAATGAGGATTGGTAATCACCGATGAACCTGCTCCACCAAAATTGGTAAAGGTATAAGCCAGTGTAGTGGATTGAAAATCGATTGGCATTTGAATACCGCTATAAATATTTACCGGTTCAAATTTTACATTATCCCAATAGAAAACTTTACCACTGCCCGGTGTTCCAAAATCAAAAAACACTGAAGCTTTATCATAATTGTACGATAAGTTTAATGCTGCAGTACCACCAGCCTGATAAGCAAAATCAAAAATCAGTGTTTCCCATGTACTAGCTGCAGTTGTTAATGCTTCTGTTTCTACCGATTTGGTATTATCAGTATGATCTTCCACTTTTAAACGTACGTGTATACCAGCTGCAGGAGAATATACTTTTATACTCATCTGTGTGGTGCTGGCAGTAAATGGAATTTTTACTGGAAAGCCAAGATCATTACCCATTGTAGTACCGGCCCAGGTTTCTGCACCTGCAGGCTTGGTTGTTTTTTTAACATTATTGGTGCTAAGCACAGGATCAACTGCATCTACAGAAATATTGCCGCCGAAATCAATTACAGAGTAATCTATACTGGCATCATCAAATGTAATAGGCAGACTTACCTGATTTTTTATTGACACTACCTGAGTATATGTTGTAGTTGCAGC
>JBAXET010000053.1:0-17438 GCA_037140275.1 Ferruginibacter sp.
GGTGATGGTAAGTTATCAGGAAGTTGCAGAAGCACTTGATAAAAGCATTTTCAAAATTGAAGAAGCCATCTTAAAAGCTTTAGAAACCACACCTCCCGAACTGGCGTCCGATATCTACCGTCGTGGCCTGTACATCACAGGTGGTGGAGCTTTGTTAAGAGGTTTGGATAAAAGACTGCAGGCAAAAATTAAATTGCCTGTACATGTGGCTGATGATCCACTGAAGAGTGTGGTGCGTGGTACCGGTATTGCATTAAAGCATTACGACAGGTATCCATTTGTAATGAGATAGTTGAAGTTCAAAAAATAGAAATTCTAAATTCTACAATGCAGCTCGGTTATAGAATTTAGCATTTCAATATTAAATATTCTCCCCCGGTGCGCAATATTTTTCTTTTCATTCGCCGCTATGCAAATTTACTTTTCTTTCTGCTGCTGCAGGGATTCAGTATCTATTTGATTGTGCATTACAACCGCTATCAAAATGCAGTATTCAGCAATACAACTAATCAGCTAACAGGTAAGGTGGACGAACAGTACAGCAAAATAAAAAGCTATTTCTTTCTGCGAAAAACCAACGACTCTCTGGTTAAGGAAAATGCAAAATTACTCAACTTGCTTAAGGCAGATTATTTAATTCCCGATTCGGGCAGTATTGCTAAAATGGATACTGTGCTGGTAGATTCTGTAAAACAATTCAGACGCTATAGTTATATGCCCGCAACTGTAATATCCAGTACCGTGTCTACCCAAAGCAATTATATTGTTTTAAACCGTGGAGCTGTTCAACAGTTTAAAAAGGGTATGGGTGTGGTGGATATCAATAATGCAGCAGTTGGAATAATTACAGATGTAAGCGATGATTATGCAGTTGTGATGAGTTTACTGCACAAGGACAGTCATATTGATGGTAAGTTATTAAAAGGCGGAGAAACCGGTACATTAACATGGGAAGGAGATGTACCAAATATAATTTCTATAAAAGGGATTTCAAGAAGTTCCAAAGTGGTTAAAGGAGATACTATTATTACCAGTGGTAACAGTACCACATTTCCAAAGGGTATGATGGTTGGTTATGTAACTGAAGTAATACCTGAAAAAAGTAAGAATAATTTTTTGATCAGGTTTAAAACTGCTGCAGATTTTCACAGTCTGCAATACGTTTATGTAATTGATAATAAACAGCAGGAAGCCATTAATCAATTATTGGAGAAAGCTAAACAACAAAATAAATAACGCCATCAGGCATGAATTCATTACTAAAAAATATCATCAGATTTGTATTGCTTATTTTGGTACAAGTGTATGTGCTGGACCAGATACACCTGCACAAAATGGTGACACCATACCTGTATTTCATTTTTATTTTGTGGCTGCCATTTAATATGAACCGCAGTATGCAGTTACTGGTGGCTTTTGCATTGGGATTTACTTTAGACAGTTTCAGGCATAATCCCGGCTTTCATGCTGCAGCCTGTGTGCTAATTGCCTATGTGCGTCCCTTTATGATTAATTTGCTCATCCCTCAGGAAGGTGCTGATGGTAACTATGATGAACCATCCATTAAAAGTATGGGAGGGTTATTGCCGTACTTTATTTATGTGGCAGTACTTACGCTTATCCATAATGCATGGTTGTTTTTACTGGAAGCCTGGCAGTTTGGAAACATTTGGTATTTCTTAGTAAAGACCTTGCTCTCTGCTGCCATCAGTTTATTACTGATCATTATTACCGAACTGCTTTTTGTTCGAAAGCAAAAATTCCGAACCAATACTGTATAATATCCGGTTTTGTAAAATATTGTTCTCTGCAACTATGAACTATCAACTATGAACTATCAACTTACAACTAACAACTAACAACTAACAACTACAATGTCCGTCTTCAATCAATCCAGAAAAAATGTGATCATGCTGTTCTTTGCGGGCATTTTTGTGATTGTTGTATTGCAGTTGATGAACCTTCAGATATTTTCTTCTAAGTACAAAATACAGGCAGAAGATCAGGGTACTTTCAGAAAAGTAATTTATCCCGACAGGGGGATTGTATACGACCGCAATGGAAAATCTGTTTTACAAAACACTACCATTTACGATTTGATGGTTATACCGGGTAAAATAAAAGGCACCGATACTGTAGCATTGTGCAATATTCTTAATATTGATACCATTGAATTTCGTAAACGGATAATTAATGCTATTATAAAAAATAAACCTTACCGGCCTTCAGTTTTTGAAGCCTTGCTGAGCAATGAAAAAATGGCCAAGCTAACAGAAAGTCTGTACCGTTTTGCACCCGGATATTATCTGCAGGAAAGATCGGTTAGAGATTATCCTTTTGATGCAGGTGGAAATATACTGGGTTATTTAAGTGAAGTGGATTCTAATATATTGAAAAATCCTAAGTATGAAGGATATGTGCTGGGTGATTACATTGGTAAAACCGGCATGGAAAAAACTTACGAAAAAGTACTCATGGGCCAGCGGGGTATTGAATTATGGAAAAGAGATAATAAAAATCGTTTAACAGAAAGAATTGAGAACGGCAAGTTTGATACTGCAGCTATTGCAGGTCAGAATATGCATACCTCCTTAGATATAGAATTGCAGGCGCTGGGAGAAAAATTAATGGAAAACAAACTGGGTTCAATTGTGGCAGTAGATCCCAGAACGGGCGGTATCTTATGTATGGTGAGCAGCCCTACTTTTAAACCTAAATTATTAACCGGAGCTGAAAGAAAAAAACATATTGCAGAATTATTATTAAATCCTGCACGTCCATTATTTAACAGAACTGTTCAGGCAACCTATTCTCCTGGATCTACTTTTAAAACATTACAGGCACTGATAGGCTTACACGAAGGAGTTATTAATACTGAATATAGAGTAAGTTGTTCCGGAGCATTCTACGGATGTGGTGGTGGAAAGCCAATGAAATGTTTAGATCGTGGTACTTTTGATTTACGAGGGGCCATTACTATTTCAGACAATACTTATTTCGCTACTGTAATGCAGAAGGTTATCAATAATCCGGTTTATCCGAATATTGACAGCAGTTTAAGTGAATGGAACAGATATATGCAGGCTTTTGGTCTGGGCCATAAACTGGGCGTAGATGTACCATCTGAAAATAAAGGTTTGATTCCAAGCCCTGAGTTATATAATAAAACTTACGGTAAGGGGCATTGGAATTATTGTACATTCCGTTCGGTAAGTATTGGTCAGGGTGAAGTAAATGTTACTCCTTTACAGGTAGCTAATGAGATGGCTTATATTGCCAATAAGGGCTGGTATAAAATTCCTCATTTGGTTGACTCTATTGAGGGTGGAGATAAATATGGAATGCTGGCCGGCTTTAAAAAAGAGCATAATGCAATTGATATACCCGACAGTATTTTTGAAGCAGTGCACGATGGTATGCAGGGTGTAGTGGAAAGAGGAACTGGAGGTGCCGCTAAAGTTGCCGGTATAATTATTTGTGGTAAGACAGGTACTGTAGAAAATTATTACCGTGGGGTTAAGCAACCAAACCATGCTTTTTTTGCAGGCTTTGCACCAAGAGATAATCCTAAGATTGCTATTATGTGTGTGGTGGAAAACAGCGGTCGTTTTGGAGGAACATATGCTGCGCCTATTGTAGGTTTGATGATTGAAAAATATTTGAAGGATTCTATTACAGATAAAGCAAGGTTGGCAAGAATAGAACAGTTATCGAATCTGAATTTAATACCTGCACGTGTATATATAGAGTTGAAACGTCAGGATTCGTTGATGCATGCAAGAGATTCTGCTTATCTTATTCTTAAAGGGTATTTTAAAATTGCAAAAGACACTTTAGGTATTGATGAAGGCGATGAAGAAGAAGGCCTTGAAAATATGAAGGCAGATGATAAACTTGGTAAGAAAGAGAAACCTGCAAAAGACAGCGGCAATAAAAAAATGATTATCAAAACAGAAGCCATATTACCCAACGAAAAAAAGAAACCCGAAACAAAAGACACTGTAAATATACCATAACGAATAATGAATGCATGCCGGCAAATATGCTACCATTCACTATTCACTACTGACCATTCACTACCATGTATCAAAAAAACGCATCCATATCAAAAGGCATCGACTGGGTAATGGTATTGTTATACATTTCATTAATAGCAATTGGATTATTATGTATTTTTTCTGTTGAGTATAAAAGCAGTGATAATGTATTGCAAAGTTTTTTAGGGTTTAAAAAAGAATACAGCAAACAGTTCTTTTATTTTTTAGCCTGCATTGTAATTGCCACTTTTATTTTACTCACCGACAGTAAATTTTTTACTGCTACGGCTAACCTTGGATATGCCGGCGGTGTATTACTTATTCTCGCCACTTTTGTGGTGGGTAAGGAAGTAGGTGGTTCTAAAAGCTGGATACCATTGGGCTTTATGAATGTGCAGCCGGTGGAAGTTTGTAAAATTTTTACTTCACTTGCCCTGGCTAAATATCTTTCTTTACCGGATACTAATTTTCATAAATCTAAATCGCAGTTGATTGCTGCAGTCATAGCTTTTACTCCGGCCATTTTATCTGTATTACAAAAAGAGCCCGGTGCAGCAATTGTATATTTTTCTTTTGGAATTGCTTTTTACAGAGAAGGGTTGCCTTCATTGTATCTGGCAATACTTTTTTCACTTGCTTTTTTAGTAATTGCCAGCATTGTAATCCCTCCTCTAACGTTTGTAATTATTATCACTTTAATAGCATTGATATTTGTATTTATATACTGGCGTAAAATAAAAAGGGATTTAATAAAGCTGCTATTGGTAATTTTTGTCTGGCTTTTGTGTATTGGGGTTCAGCGTGTAGCTGTTCCTAAAATGTTTGATAAAATTTTAAAGCCCCATCAGGTGGTACGTATTTTATCAACTTTTGGAATTGATGATTACAGCTTTAGCACACCAGAACGAACAGCTGAAATAAAAAAAGAGTATGCCAAGCTTGGAACAGCAAAAAAGAATTCTGGCGAAAAAGTAGAAAGTTATAACGTAAAACAATCTAAAATTGCTATTGGTAGCGGTGGCTTTTGGGGCAAAGGATTTTTACAGGGTACACAAACCAGGGGTGAATTTGTTCCCGCACAAAATACCGATTTCATATTTTCATCAGTTGGAGAAAGTTTTGGATTTGTTGGCTGCTTTATTTTAATGCTTCTGTATTTTGGTATGATGCTGCGTATTGTTTTAATTGCCGAGCGGCAACGAAGTACGTTCAGCAGGGTATATGCATATTGTGTGGCAGGTATTCTGTTCTTCCATGTTGCATTAAATGTATGTATGACCATCGGGTTAGCACCATCACCGGGTATTACATTACCCTTATTAAGTTATGGGGGATCTTCCTTAATTACTTTTACCATACTGATCTTTATTTTAATTAAGCTGGATAAAGACAGGCAGATGGTGTTGCGGTAAATGCCTCCCCTAAATCCCCTCCCATAGAGGGGACTTTGAGCAGTATGAATTTATTAAACAGCTTTTCGATTACTTTTACATTCATATTTTTTAATTATAGTCTCTATAAATATGTAGAGCATAAATTCTCCATAATCTTCTACATTTCCTTCCGCCAGCTGGCGGAGAGATAGAGGGGGCCGTGGTTAGTGGGCATTATGAAAATTATTCCATTAAGCGAAGGCGCTTTTACAATAGACAGCAGCAAAAAATTTATTCCTTTCAATAAAGGCGCTGATGATTTGCAGCAACGTCCGGTGGGAAGTTTACTGGTAGAGATACAGCCTTTTTGTATTGTTACCAATAACGATATTATATTAATTGATGCAGGGCTTGGCTTTAGTACTAAAGAAGGTCACCTGCAGATTCATCAGAATTTAATGGATAATGGCATTAATCCCATGGATGTAACTAAAGTACTGATGAGTCATTTGCATAAAGATCACAGTGGCGGGGTAAGTAAAGAAGATGCCATACTCAATCATAAATTTATCAGTTTTCCCAATGCTACCTATTATGTAAATAAGGATGAGTTTGAGTTTGCCATGGCTAAAGGCAAACCTTCATATACACCGAACGAATTTGAAATTTTAGGCAATGCAGGTAACGTAATTTTTACACAGGGTGATGGCAATATTGATGGCTACATTAAATATCATGTTACCGGGGCACATTGCCCGTTTCATCAGGTATTCTGGATAGAAGAAGAGGGGCAAAAAATATTTTTTGGTGGTGATGTGGCACCGCAGTTACAGCAAATGAAAAGCCGCTTTGTTGCCAAGTACGATTTTGACGGAAAAAAATGCATGGAACTCCGTCAGCAATGGCGGCAACAAGGGCAGGAAGAACACTGGACTTTTTTGTTTTATCATGATATTAAAACGCCGGTATTTTCTTTTTAAAAAACAGGCACAAAAAAAGCTGTTACAACTGTAACAGCTTTTTAAATATTGTAAGTAATGATTAGCGTATTTTATGCAGGTATTCGTTATCCATAAACTGCTTCTTAATATCTTTCAAATCTCTTTGAATACTTGCATCAACCAATTGACCATTTGTTTCTAAAGTAAATCCACCAATCAGTTCTTCTTTAATAGCAGTTTCAATTTCAAAACTCTGACCGGGCAATGCAGATTCTATATTGGCCATGATCACCGTCTTTAAGTCATCACTTAAAGGAGAAGCAGTGGTGATCTTAACTTTCTGAATATTGCGTGAGATGTTAAACTGGTCGATATAGGCATTTACAATTTCGTGCAGGTTACTTTCTCTTGTTTTTCTAACCAGCAATTGAATAAATGCCGATGTTAGTGGAGTTACTCTGCCATTGGTAACGGCTTCAATAATGGCTTGTTTTTTATCAGCTTTAATGATCGGACTCATTAGTACAGCCACAAAGTCAGCATTACTTTTACATACGCTGCTCAGCCATTTCATATCATTATAAACGGGGTCTACCTGATTTTGCTCTGTGGCAAGATCCAGTAAACTCTTTGCATATCTTCCTGCTAAACGTGGATTATTCATTTATTTCAATTTGATGATTGACTAATTGATTTTATAATTATCTGATCAATTAATTCAATTTCACTTCTGTTGCCAGAGTTTTAATATAGTTCTCGTGTTCAGCTTTATTGCTTAATTCTTTACGCAATACTTTTTCACTGGTTTCAATAACCAATGCACCAATCTGATTTTTAAGGTCGGTTAATGCGGCCATTTTTTGCTGTTGAATACTGGCATGTGCATCAGCAACAATTTTTGCAGCCTGTACTTTAGCTTCGTCCTTAGCTTCATTAACGATCCTGTCTTTTGTTTCTTTAGCTTCTTTAAGCAAAGCAGCTCTTTCTTCACGGGCTTTAGCCAGTAACAGTTCGTTATCATTTTTTAACTGAGCCATTTCCAGCTTTACTTTTTCGGCAGTGGCAAGGGCTTCTGTAATTGAATTTTCCCTTTCTTTCAAACCATTAATGATGGCTGGCCATCCGTATTTTTTTAGGATAAAAAACACGATCAGGAAAGCTAAAAGCGTCCAAAATAATAAACCAATTTCCGGTAATAAAAGTTCCATATTATATTTTATTATAGCGTTGTACTAGTTGTTTTAAAATACTGCATCCGTTGCCCTGTGCTTCGGATGCAGTAATGTTTTTTGAGCAATGATTATAATACCATTGCAAGGAAGCCCACGATGATAGCAAAAAGAGCAGCACCTTCTACAAGAGCCGCAGCTAAGATCATGTTAGAACGGATATCGTTACCGGCTTCTGGCTGACGTGCAATACCTTCTACTGCACCTTTACCAATTTGACCAATACCAATACCAGCACCCATTGCAGCAAGACCAGCGCCTACAGCACCACCTGCGTTTGCAATTCCTTCCAGTAAAATTGTTCCTAAGTTCATGTTACCTGGGTTTATGTTAATTAATAATTCCTGATTAATGTGCAGCATGAGCATGTGCATCATCGTGGCCGTGATCGCCTTCAATTGCACTGCCAACTAAAACTGCAGTAAGTGTGGTAAAGATGAACGCCTGTAAAAACGCTACCAGTACCTCGATAAAATAAATGAAAATAGTAAATGCCAGTGATAATGGAGAAGCTCCCCAACCGGCAACAGCCCCCATCTTTTCTCCAAAAATAAAAATCAGAGAAATTAAACAGATGATAATAATATGCCCTGCCACCATATTGGCAAACAGACGAATGATTAATGAGAATGGTTTTAAAAACATACTCAAAAATTCAACTGGTACCAAAATGAATTTAACCCCTAATGGAACGCCCGGCGGATTGAAAATGTGCATCCAGTAATGTTTATTACTGCTGGCCAGAGTTACAATAAATGAAATAACTCCCAGCACTAGTGTGAATGCAATATTACCTGTTACGTTAGCAGAACCGGGTATTAAACCAAATATATTATTGATCAGAATAAAAAAGAAAATAGTCAGCAAATAAGGCAGGTAGTTATTGGCTTTATAGCCCAAATTTGGTACCGCCACTTCATCTCTTACAAAAGCAACTACTGGTTCCAGTAAGCTTTGCATACCTTTTGGTGCAGAAGTAACACCCTGACCGGTTTTGTATTTTTTAGCAATACTGGTCATAACCCAAACCAATATGATCAGTGCTAAAAACATCTGTACAACATTACGGGTAAGTGAAATATCGTAAACTTTAGTAGATGTATCATATTTATCATCTTTGATAGGTATGATCTTACCTGCAGTAAATTTTTTGGGGTCTAATCCCAATTCCTTAACGTTTTCTGCGTTTAAGAGTACATAATCTTTATAGGGTTCATGACCGTGATGAAAATTAGAAGACATGAAGGCAGAAAATCCTCTTTCCGGAGAATACAGGAGTACGGGTAAAGGAAGCGAAGCGCCAAAGAAATGGAACTCATGGCCATCCATTACGTGACCAAATATCACTTCTTTCATATTCAATTTCTCTGCAGTCTTTTCAGCACCTGCTTCTTTGCCATGTTCCTGAGCAAAAGCAGTATTGGAAAATACAGTCAAAAAAAGGCTGAAAGCCAGTACCAGTAACGATTTTAAACACTTATCAAGCATACAAATCCCTTATTTTGCCGCAAAGATAAGGCGGCAGGCGGGAAATTAAAAATTGCTGGGGGAGAATTTAAGGATTATTACCATCGGCAGCCTTTCTGATTTTTTCTAATTCGGCAATATCTAAAAGGTCTTTTGGTCTTCCGGTGGCTTTTTTTCCGGTTATCAAATGATTATAGTGTAAAAACCTGACCATAACGCCTTCAATCTCTGCCATTACTGCAAAATTGTAGCATTCTTCAAAGCCAATTTCTTCCAGTCCCTTTACACTTGTCATGATATCTAATTTAAAGCCCATGTTTAGTTGAAAGTCCGTCCATCCGGGCATAAAATCCATGGTCTCAATAGGAGGATGGTCACCGGATCCCTGTTCCTGAAGTGCTTTTCGTAAATTTTTTCTATTAGGAAGCGTGTCTTCAATCCAAATATCAATATCATTTGTTGCCCGGCTATATCCATGGAGGTTAGTGGCAAAACCACCAATCATTATATATCTAACATTGTTTTGTTGCAGGCATTTCCAGAGTAGTAAAATGTCAGCGTCAAAAATATCCATCTTTATTTGTTATTATTTCCAATTTGTGGAGCTTGTACAATTTTTGCATTACTAATCATGGATGAAATTTTTATTAATTTCATCAACATATAAAAACGCTCCGTGTAGGTATTTTTAGATGCTTGTAATGCTCTCGCATTTTCAAGTTCTTCATTAGAATTGTAAGTTGTTACAATTGCCTTTTGCATAAATCAAATTTAAACCATTTTTGCCTTCTTCTCAAACTGCATTTTGTGCAACTGGTAGTAAAAGCCCTGTTTGGCCAGTAATTCTTCATGAGTACCCATTTCTTTGATCTCCCCCTTATCGAGCACCATTATTTTACTGGCTTTTCGTATAGTGCTGAGCCTGTGGGCAATAATCACCGAGGTTCTGCCGGCAATCAGGGTATCTATAGCATGCTGGATCAGGTTTTCACTTTCGGTATCTACTGAAGAAGTGGCTTCATCTAAAATTAAAACAGATGGGTTATAAAGCAATGCCCTAACAAACGATAATAACTGACGCTGACCCATCGATAAAGTAGCGCCTCTTTCCATTACATTGTAATGATAGCCCCCGGGCAGCTGCATTATAAAATCGTGAATACCGATGAGTTTAGCTGCCTGTATTACATCGGCTTCTTTAATATCGGGGTTGCGCAGGGTTACATTGTCCATTACCGAACCGCTAAATAAAAATACATCCTGCAGTACAACTCCAATATGACTTCTTAATGCTTCCAGCTGATAGTCTTCTATATCTTCACCATCTATTTTTATTGTTCCTTTTTGAATATGATACAAGCGGTTGAGTAAACTGATGATAGAAGTTTTACCACTACCAGTATGCCCCACTATAGCCAGTGTTTCACCGGTATTGATAGTAAAAGAGATATCTTTTAATACATATTGTTCGTCAGTATAGGCAAACCAAACTTTAACAAACGTTACAGTACCTTGTATTGGCCCATGAGAAATACTTCCTTCATTTGTAGCAGTATCTTTGTTATCCAGCACTTTAAAAACCCTTTCACTGGCAATCATACCCATTTGTAATACATTGAATTTATCAGCTATTACACGAAGGGGTCTGAATAAAAGATTCAAACAAATAATGAATGAAGTGATAATACCGGCAATCTCTTCTCTTTTGGCAATATCAGTTAAAAAAAATGCATCTTTTGCTGCCCACCACACCAATAGGCCTATAGAAAGTGCCATTACCAGTTCTACAATGGGAAAAAATACAGAGTAGGCAAAAATGGCTTTAATATTTGCATTGCGGTGCTCCTTATTAATGGCACTAAATTTATTGAATTCTTTTTTCTCTGCTGCAAATGCCTGTACCACACTCATGCCGGTAATATGTTCCTGCACAAAAGCATTTAGCTGGGCTACTGCATTCCGTACTTTAATAAATGACTTATTTACGGTTTCTTTAAAAAAATATGTGGCAATAATCATTATAGGAAATGGGGCCAGACTTACCAGCGTAAGTTGCCAATTGGTAATAAACATATACGACAGTACCGAAACAATAGACAACATATCTGCAACAATGGGAATCAATCCATCGCTGAATACATCATTGATAGATTCTATGTCGTTGATAGTACGTGTGGTGAGTGTACCAATTGGGGTTTTATCAAACTGCCCCAAATTTAAATGAATGACTTTGTCATAAGTAGTCACCCTCAGATCTTTAACCACACTTTGTCCCAGTGAAGCTGTAAGAAAAGTAAAAAAGAAACGGCAAAGGGTTTCTATAAGCAGCAGTGCAATTTGTATAATGGTTACTTCAATGATAAAACCTCCGGGGCCATTTATAAATGTGCCCTGCTTATTATCTTTTATACCATTGTTGATGGTAAGTTGTATCAGTAATGGACGTAACGGAGCCATTATTGCAAGTACAACTGACAATATCAGTGAGCCATAAAATTTATTTTTATATGGCCTGGCAAAATAAAATATCCTGCGGAGTAGTGAAAAATTGAAGACCTTTTTTTTAACACCCGAATCACTCATGAGGCAAAGTTAATTGGTTTTCGGTTTAAGAATTTCAGTTAAACCTAAATTTTACTGCAATATTATATTGCTGAAAAAAATTAGCTAAAAAGCAAAAGACACAAATTGAATTCACCAACCGCAAACAGAAAACTGTAAACCGAAATCTATTCTTCTTCAGCTTTTTTATTATAGGCTTTTATAAAAATAGCACCCAGATTTTTATAAGGCGGCACATAATCATCCCACGACTCTTTGATATCTTTTGGCTGTTTGGCAAAGTATACAGAGAGTTCATCCCATATGGTTTTCCATACAATGGTTTTACCTGATAATAATACCTGGTTCAGTTTATTGGTAACCACCTGATTAATATTTCCGGTACCAATTTGTTTGGTGGAAATAATATGGGCATCGGGATTAATATTAATAATGCGGCTTAGATTTTTGTATCCGCCGCAGCTGCCTAATAATATAATTTTTGCATCTCCGGCCATACGGTTCATAGTTCTCTCTAACCAGTAACTATGCCCGCGGTGTGTGATAATTGAAGGCTTTAAATTATTTTTTTTAAGGTACTGGTTCAAATGTATTTGTGCGGTATCATCTAAATTCTGATCATTATTTAAAGGCCTGTTTACATAAGTCCATACTCTGGGATTATTGCTTACCGATTTTATTTCCACCCACTCCTTCATTGTATTATTGATTTTCCACTCTTTACCAGAGAATGCACTGATATAGGGAGTAAAAAAGTTTTTGCCATCCTCATCTCCATAAAAAAATACCTGCTGCACTACACGGCCACTGTCATCCATTAATACTTTATTATCGATACTGTATACCGGAGGAATCCCTAATTCGGCATTTAGGTCAATTTTATTGGTGCTGTCTGCAGAAAGAAAAATTGTTTTTAAAATACTGTAAATGATTTTGCCCCGCTTATTATCATCATTAGTGCAGCGTTGTTCATTATCGTTAACATATTTTAAAATATTGGTGAGTAATTTTTTGTTATTGATACTGCTGTAGGAATCTGCTACATCAACGGCGTCTTCCAAACTATTAGTGGTCTCCAGCCTGCCTACAAATGCTTTCATTAAAGACTCTGCATTACCCGATGGCATCAGGGCTAAAAAAGTGTCCAGTTTATTAAAATTGGCTGCCATTTTAATAAACTTTTTAAAATAGTCAAAGTTTACACTTAGCAGTAAAGAATCGGTGGCAGGTTTTTTGCCCAGTCTTTGCAACATGCGATTAAAGCTGTGTTTGTAACTGCTGGTATAAATTTCACTTTCATTGGTAACAATCATATAATAAATATCCACCGGCGATAAAGAATCAATAGCTTTCATCCTGATGGCTTCAGGCTTTTCGTGGAGTTCATTAATGGGGGTAATAAAATGCTGACGGGCTTTTCTTTCCAGCATATCTCTGAGTCCGTTGGCTCCAAACATAGTGATTGCGGTATCGCCGTTTACCAGCCTTTTACTGTACTCAATTTCTGTTTGTACCAGCAATTTAAAATAGGCTACACTATCGTACCCTTGTTCGCCATCTCCAATAATTTTTTTAAGACTGTCAGTTTGTTTTTTACCGCTTACAATATCATCTAAAAAAGGAAAATACAATAATGCACCAGTAGTGTTACTCAGATGTGCTATTGATTTTACAAGTGAATTGGTGTTATTGTGAATTAATTTGCCCACACCGGAACCAATATCCTGAGAAAATTTATACGCCTGTGCCGGATCGTTTTTACAGGCAACCACTACCAGACTGTCGGCAAAACTTTCTTTTGCATACTGACCTACAGTACCCAGTATTCTTTCGGGATACAAACTGCAGAATTTTAAGTACACACTGTTTTTACTCTGGTGGTATCCTTTATTTTCTGCAAATATTTCTACATTGATGCGGCCAATTTCATAAGGCATTTCATCAATGAGTGGAAACATGTCCAAGCTATCAATATCTGCCTGCATAATTTTTTTGAAATTATCTACCAGCATAGGACCGTAAACCGGATTAATCTGTTTATTAGCCCAGGCAAGCCGGTATTCTCTCAGCATTTTTTCTACATGGGAGAGATACAGTACTTTTTCTTTTTGGTAGGGAATTTTAGTATTTGTTTCAATCGAATCCTGCAGTTCATTAATACTTCTGATTATAACATCAGTAACAGCAATATTAATATCGTTGTTAACGGAAACCCTTATTAGGCCATCCTGTTTACCGTCAGCTTTATCCAGCAGCTTTTGTTCTTCATTTATCTTGTCATGAAATAACTGGCGCTGAATAGGCACTTTAACGGTATCACTGAACGCATAAAGGTTACCGGTAAAAATGAATATTGCAATAGCTAAAAAAATAGTTCTAATCATAATCTGTTGCTGCAAAGATGCTTATTTTTTGTTAAGTGTAACATCTTCTGTACAGCTATAACAAAAAACTGGCTTAAATGGCTTAACAATTTGATAATACGGTGCTCTGGCCGCTTGATTAATGAATAAGAGTACTTTTGCACAACTATTAGTTTATGAGCAGTGTTAAAAAAATATTAATTGCCGATGATGAGCCCGATATTCTGGAAATCATCCAATATAATTTACAAGGCGAAGGGTTTGAAGTAAGCACGGCCAAAAATGGTAATGAAGCTATTGAAAAGGCGAAAAGAGTGCTTCCAGATCTTATTATTTTAGACATTATGATGCCCGGCAAAACCGGACTTGAAGTTTGCAATATTTTACGCCAGCAGCCGGCTTTTAAAAATACCCTGATCATTTTTTTAACCGCATTAAGCGACGAAGGCACCGAAATAAAAGGATTGGAAACAGGTGCTGATGATTATCTGACTAAACCGGTAAGTCCTAAAGTGCTGGTAAGTAAAGTCAATGCGCTGTTCCGCAGGTTTTCTTCCAAAGAACCCAAAGTGGTTAAGATTGGTGATCTGGAAATTGACAGGGAAAAATACATGATTACTTATAAGGGTAAAGATATTGTTTTAGCCCGTAAAGAATTTGAACTGCTGTCATTACTGGCCAGCAAACCCGGAAAGGTTTTTTTAAGAAACGAAATTTTAAATACTATCTGGGGCACCGAAGTTATTGTAGGCGACCGCACCATTGATGTGCATATCCGTAAAATTCGTCAAAAATTGGATCTCGACTGTATCAGTACCGTTAAAGGGGTGGGGTATAAATTTGAGCTGTAATACTGGCAGACAGGTTGATTGTGGATGGTTCATAGTTCATAGTAATACAATCAATTAATCTTATTAATTTTGTACAAGCCCTTTGGCAATGGTCAGCTATTGACTATTGACTATTGACCATTGACCATTGACTATTGACCAAAATGTTCTCACAAAAAAATCTTTCGCCGCAACAATTATCAGCATTAACTGCTTTAATCTTATCTGTGCCCATTACAATAGGGCTTTTTGTTTTTGAACCTGTATGGTGGGTGGCGCTCATTGCATTCGCTATTATTTTTTTAGGCAGCTTTACTCTTATCTCATATACCCTGCAAAAGTTTATCTACAGAAAAATAAAGCTCATTTATAAATTCATTTATCAAACCAAGGCCAGTAAAAGAGAAGAGTTTTATTATAAAAATATTTTGCCGCAAAAAGGAATTGATGAAGTAAGAAAAGATGTGGAAGAATGGGCCGAGCAGCGTAAAAATGAAATTGAAATGCTGCAGCGCAATGAAGTGTTCAGAAAAGAATTTTTACAGAACCTCAGTCATGAATTAAAAACCCCCATTTTTGCCATTCAGGGATATGTTGATACCTTAATTAACGGGGCTCTAGAAAATCCGGAAGTCAATAAAAAATTTTTAGCCAGTACGTCCCGAAATATAGACCGGTTGGTAAATCTGGTAAGTGATCTGGATGCGATATCTAAACTGGAAAGTGGCGAGCAATTATTAATTCAGGAAAATTTTGTAATTCAGGACTTGCTTAAGGAAGTATATGAATCCTTAGCCATTAATGCAGAGCAAAAAGAGATCAAATGCATTATAAAAAAAGGTTGCGATGTTACTTTAACTGTTTTTGCCGATAAAGAAAAAATTCGCCAGGTATTTACCAACCTTGTAGAGAATGCTATAAAATATGGTAAACAAAGTGGTACTATCGAAAGCAGCTTTTATAATCTGGATGGCAAAAGGATTTTGATTGAGATAAGCGATGATGGTTCGGGCATTGCTGAAGAGCATTTAAACCGCATATTTGAACGTTTTTACCGTACCGATTTGGCCCGCAGCAGAAAAGTAGGGGGTAGCGGATTGGGCCTTTCCATCTGCAAACATATTATTGAAGCACATGGTGAAAATATTCATGTGCGCAGTAAAATTGATGTGGGCAGTACATTTGGATTTACTTTGCAAAATAAGAAGGATTAACTTCAATAAATTTCGATATTCTCAAATTCGCAAAGGCAGAAAATTCAATCTAACAATATGAATCGGGCTACTAAATTGTTTAAAAAAATTATTGTATTTACAACTGTAGTCATCAGCTTCCCTTTTGCAGGTTTAGCACAGGCCGATAATGAAATACAGGTGTATGCTTCTTCCATTACGCCTAAAAATATTACCCTGTTTGAACTGCATCAAAACTATACCTTCAATGGTGTAAAGGGTTTAAGCAATCCTGTTGCTGCAAGATGGTTTGATCAAACTCTGGAAATCACACGAGGCCTTGGTAAAAATTGGGAGATTGGTTTTTACACATTTACCGGACTTTCACCCAATGGTAAATATCAGTATCTGGGCAATCATATCAGGCCAAGGTTTACGGTACCGGAATCCTGGGGCTGGAAATTGGGAGCAAGTGTTTCATTAGAATTAGGATTTATAAGGCCTGATGACAACACGCAATATGTTATGGATGGAGAACTGAGGCCAATTGTAGATAAAACATTTGGCAACTGGTATTTTTCACTTAATCCAAATGTTGCTTTCAATCTAACAGGAGAGGATAAATTTTTTGGAATAGGGCCGCAGTTTAAAACAGTATATAATGTAAAACAAAAATTTGGATTGGGTATTGAATACTATTCCTCACTGGGTACATTTAAAAAAATAACCGCACTTAATGAGCAGGAACATTTACTGGGACCAATATTCGATTTGTACAGTAATCCAAAGTGGGAATTACAAACCGGACTTTTGTTTGGATTAACTCCGGGCAGCAACCAGCAGGTGTTTAAATTGATTGTGGGAAGAAGGGTGGGGAAGTAAGTAACTATTTTTTAAATGACTCAATTAATTCTTTGGCTTCAGAGTTTAGTTGAGTAAAATATACCTTGCCACCCAGCCTGAAAGTAAACTGGTTGCATTTGGAATCATTCATTCTAAAGTTGAGATCCTGTATTACCTGATTACCTTTAAAAAAGTGTAACGACCCGTCAAAACCGCAATTGCCATTTTCAACCACAGAACCTGCAGCCAATTTTGCTAATTGGTTCAACTTTTTTTTATCTGAAATAATTTTTACAGCTACAACAGTATCCATGGTACCGTCCCCCTTAAAATAATTGATGGCCATACTGTCGGCATTGGTTATTTTTTCTGTTAGCTGAGGTACTGATTGTTTACAGGAGATAAAAAGCAAAAAGGATATAGCAATGGATAAATATTTCATAATGCAAATATAAAAAAAACACCCGGTAAGACTACCAGGTGGGAACAAGCTTGAGAAAAACTTGCTATTTGCTTAAGAACGTCAACATAAATGATATTACTAACCCGGGTGCAATTTCTATTTATTTTGTTATTTTAAGTTTACTTCCGGGTTATCTAAATGTTATTAAAATTTAATTA
>JBAXET010000054.1:0-17377 GCA_037140275.1 Ferruginibacter sp.
GGTACAATATGCAACATTGCTTACGCAATATCTGCCAGCACCTCTTAATTCAGTGTTCTTTACTGCTAGTGGCAGCGAAGCTACAGAAGGTGCTATGAAACTGGCTAAGCGGTACAGCAATCGCACACAAATTATTTCCTTTAAAAATTCTTATCACGGCAGTACACAAGGTGCATTAAGTGTTATAGGTGATGAATATTGGCGTAATGCTTTTCGCCCGCTGCTGCCCGGTATTATGCAGCTGAATTATAATTCTTTCGAAGACCTGGATAATATTACCGAACAGACTGCCTGTGTAATTGCCGAAACCGTGCAGGCAGAAGCCGGTGTGTTAGTGCCCAAAAACAACTGGTTGAAAGCATTAAGAGCAAAATGTACCCAAACCGGAACATTACTGGTGCTGGATGAAATCCAATGTGGTTTTGGCAGAAACGGATCGCTTTGGGCATTTGAACAGTTTGGGGTGGTGCCTGATATTTTACTATTGGGTAAAGCTTTAGGAGGTGGCATGCCGTTAGGTGCTTTTGTAGCAGATAAAAAAATAATGGACAGTCTTACGCATGATCCGGTATTGGGACATATCAATACATTTGGTGGACATCCGGTTTGCTGTGCGGCGGGACTGGCAGCGTTTAAAGTATTGCAGGAAGAAAAATTAATGGAGGGAGTAAAAGAGAAAGAGGCACTGTTTATAAATGGTCTTAATCATCCCCAAATAAAAGCAGTGCGCAGTTGCGGCTTAATGATTGCAGTGGAGTTCGACAGTTTTGAAACCAATAAAAAAATCATTGATGCATTAATTGCAGAAGGTGTTTTTACCGACTGGTTTTTGTTTGCATCCAATTGCTTACGCATTGTACCACCATTAACCATTAGTGTAGCAGAAATAAGTGCTGCCTGTCAAAAAATTATACAAGTGCTTGGTTAATACATTTCAATTTGGGTATAAAAAAAATAAAACGAGGTCTACTTCGCATTGCAGTGATACTGGTAAAATTTGCCACTGCTGCAGTTGCAGCAAACTGATTACAGTAGCTATGCAAATTATTCAGGATGGTAAATTCGCTCTGCTGTTTTATAAACAGTCGCTTTATCTAAAGTCATTTTTTTTGTCTGCTGATGCAAATACATGTCTACCTGATCATCAAAATGTTTATTACCGGGATGGCTGCTGGCACCGTATATGTTTACCGTTTCAATAATGGGTAATCCTTCTTTTGGAAACCGAACAAACATAATTAGTCCGTCACCACCAACAGATTTTAATTGTCCGTTTTTATAAGGTGCTGTCCATTGCGGGGCTAACAGATCAGGAAAACCACCAAGGGGCCAGTCTTTATTACCCCGTACCAATTTTTGCAAATCGCCCAATGTGATATCCGTTCTTCCAAAATTGGATTGCATATAGTCATGTACATATTTATACGTTGCCACTGCTTCAGATTGAGTAATTGCCCTTGCATCCACCCCTTTTAAACTTTTCTTCAGATATTCATAAGTAAGTAAAAATATGGCGGCTCCTTTATTATCAGCATCACCGCGTTTATTCCATTGCTTAAACGTGCTGATCAGTGTTGCCAGTTCGGGATAATCTGTTTCCGGTAGTAAAAGCATGCTGTCGAGCGAATAGGGGTATTGCAATGTAGCGGGCAGTTGCTGATCGAATTTGATTTGTTTGAATTTTTCAAAACTCAATTTTTCATTTTGGGGAAAGAGTTCCAAAAACCGTACACTTCTGTTTAAATGATACTGCTCCCAGCCATCCTGCTTTGGAAATAATGCAGGATCTAAATTATCTTTTGCGCCTGATGCTAAAAAAGAAGAGTGGTTAGTGTTGAATAGAAAGCCACTGTTTGGATTTACATATTGGGGTAATGCTTTAATGGATCTGAATTCGGTCCATAATGTTTGCGAAGTATTTCCGGGCAGGGTTCTTTTCCAGTTATATTGCGGAGCGGAATTACGTACAGGCATCAGGGCATTATTGATATAGAAAATGGTATCATGTTTGTCGGCATACATGATATTGAACATACTCAGTTGCTGTTTGCTTAGTGCAGCATAGAACTCTGTAAAGTTTTTT
This sequence comes from Ferruginibacter sp., assembly GCA_037140275.1. Lineage (GTDB taxonomy): Bacteria > Bacteroidota > Bacteroidia > Chitinophagales > Chitinophagaceae > Ferruginibacter. The sequence goes on from JBAXET010000054.1 coordinate 2,084, forward strand.
GCCTTGTCCATCTCGTACCATTGCTGTAATACACCTATGCGCATATTAGCTCCAAGGCGAATAGAGAAAAAGCCTTGTTTGTTTTTCATGGTAGCACCGTACTTGCTCCAGTATAGTTTTCTTTTAATACCAATAGGGATGCCTTTAATTTTAAGCTTTATTGTTTTTACTTCAAGATTCTGCCAGCTGCCATCGAATTTATATTGCAGTGTATTTTCAGGATTCATTTCTAACTGGTATTCATCCATCCTGTCGCAATAATTTACCGTATGCGCCCAGCCTAAATTTTCATTTACACCATGTAAAATGCAGGGGCCGCCGGCCAATAGTCCACCTATAATATTCAACCCTTCATCGCTGCACAAATGTGCTTCGTAAAAAGCCTGAGAGCCGGTATTAGGCTGATGGGCATTGATGAGCAAAAATGCTTCGCCTGAAGTGGTTTTAGTATTGCTTACAGCAGCAGAGTTGCTCCCTTTTTTATTTAATTCGGGCAATGTCCACTCGCTGTTGCTGAAAATGCGTTGCAGGGCCCCATCGGCCCCATTAAATATAGTGAGCGCTAATATTGTAGAAGCGATATAGTCTTTTGTTGTTATAGGGAATAGTTTTTTATGCAGCACTTCTTCAGGGTGTTTTGCCGCATAGATATTTATTGCCTGAACATACCCGTTGATCAGTTGTAAAAAAGCGGGTGAAAGGGTATTCCATTTTTCTTCTGTGATCTCGCGGCAGCGAAACAGCGCAAATGCATAATCACCTGCAGCGCCGGATTTACCCAGTACACTTCCCATCAAACCTTTGGTGGGCAATAAGGGTTGTTGCATGCTTTCAAAATCATCTTCTGCTTCGGCCCATGCTAAACCATAAGATACTTCAGCATCTGTTTTGGCAAAAATATGCGGTACACCAAATGAGTCTCTCACAATATCTATTCCCGAAGGATCAATTTTTATTTGGGTAAATGCAGTGCCATGGAGCACTAGAATAAGGATACAGCTTAAAAAATATTTCATGTGGGTGGTAAAACTAGATTGTTAAATAATTAATGTTAAATGCCATTTATTTTGAGGGAATAGCAAAGTCTGATTTTTAAATATAGCAGAAAAAAAGCAGCCTTAAGTTTGTATAACACGGTTTGTGAAAAAATGTTTGAATTATACTGATGCAGTGTGCATATCTTAATAAACTTGAATTATTTTGCAGTAAAACCCCGTATAACTTTAATGGATCTATTTTCTCAATTGGTTGACCCAGAAAAAAATTGGTTACCACATGGTGGCATGGTAAATTATTATGGCGCGGTAATGACTCATGATAAAGCCATAAGGTATTATGAAAATTTAATGCATAATATTGAATGGAAAAATGATGAAGCCATAATCTTCAATAAACATATCATCACTAAACGTAAGGCTGCCTGGTATGGCGATACTAATTATGCATATACGTATTCCAATACTACCAAGTATGCACTCCCATGGACAAAGGAATTGCTTGATTTAAAGGCTGTGGTAGAAAGGCATTCGGGAGCAAGTTATAATTCATGCCTTTTAAATTTATATCATAGCGGCGATGAAGGAATGGCCTGGCATAGCGATGATGAAAAAACACTTGCTAAAGATGGTGCAATTGCTTCACTGAGTTTTGGCGCCGAGCGTAAATTTTCTTTTAAGCATAAGCAAAGCGGTGAAACGGTTTCATTGATATTGGAAAGTGGCAGCCTTCTGGTGATGAAAGGCGCAACCCAAACCAATTGGTTGCACCGCCTGCCGCCAACAAAAAAAATACAGCATCCCCGGGTGAATCTCACCTTCAGAACAATAGTTATCTGATATTTATTTCTACTAACTGAAATTTTTATGAAAATTAATTTGCAAAAATCAAAATCAATGATTTACTTTGTATTTCAAAGTGCTTTTTTATGAACAGTCCACAACAATCATTAGAAGACCTCCAACATATTAAAAAGATGATGGAGCGCAGCAGCCGTTTTATTAGTCTTAGCGGTTTAAGCGGCATTGCTGCAGGCATATGTGCATTGGGCGGGGCATGGTTTGCCAGTCAAAAAATTAATTGCTGGGTAAAGGGCGATTGCCAGTTGAGTCATATTATTGATAGTGGGGGAAGGCAGTTGATGGATGAATTGTTCTGGATAGCCACACTCACTTTTGTGACAGCATTTGCACTTGCTTTTCTTTTCACTTTTTTAAGAAGCAAAAAAACTGGTACACCTATGTGGGGTGGTTCTACAGTACGTTTATTATGGAACACTTCAATACCTTTAATGGCCGGTGCCATATTTTTGTTCAGGATGCTGCAATTAGCACAGTTTGATCTGGTGGCTCCGGGGTGTCTGATATTTTATGGACTGGCTTTGATCAATGGCAGTAAATACACTTTGGGCGAGGTAAAATATCTCGGCTACGGTAATTTATTATTAGGAGTAATTAATTTATGGTATGTAGGATATGGGCTGCATTTTTGGGCCATGGGATTTGGGGTACTGCATATTGTTTACGGAATTGTGATGTGGAATAAGTATGAGCGAAAGGCTAAGTGAATGGATAGTGGTGAATAGTGAATGGGCAATAGTGAATTAACCCTGAAAGTGGAATAAACTTCAGGTTAAAAAACAGTAAGCTCAAATTTTCTACAATTCACAATTCACTATTCACTATTCACTATTGACAATTCACTCAATGAATTAAAGTTAAAGCAGAACATGAATTTAATAGAAAACTTAAATAAAATTTTCGACAGCCGTATCCGCCTGGGAATTATGAGCGCCCTTATGGTGAATGAGGAAGTTAATTTTAATGATTTAAAAGAACTGCTGAGTATAACAGATGGTAATTTGGCCAGCCACTTAAAAACACTGGAGGAAAGCGGGTACGTGAAAATAGAAAAGGGCTTTATCGGTCGCAAAACCAACACCACTTATTCTGTTACCAAAGCAGGAGAAAAAGCATTTAAAACTCATTTAACAGCATTAGAAAAAATGATCGGGTCAATGAAGTGATTTTTTTTGTCCTTACACTTTGAAATACAAAGTACTTTTAAAATGAATAAACAAGTCAAAACATTTTTTATTTTTTTTGGAGTGTGGATCATCGCCTCCTTTATGAATGGAATTTCAAGCGGTATCTGTATCAGTATTTTTTGTCCGCCATCCCATGATACAGGAGCAGGCTATATCGCATTGTCTGTGTTGCTTTCTTTTGTTTTAAGTGCCCCATTGGTAGGGTTGTTATGGCTGCTCTCTGCGATTGCCATTTCTACAGGCAAAAAAGGTGATTTGTTATTTCAGTTCATGCTAAAAACTGCTTTAGTGCTTGCATTAATTGGAGCTATATTTTTTGTATTGTGCCTGGGCAATGAATTTAAAGCAGCCAGGTATGCAGTAGGGTTTTGTATTATCATTTCTGCTATCACTCCTTTATTATTTTTTAGAAAACAATTTAAGACCGATGAATAAAAAATATTCCATATTGATCCGCTGGCGCTCGGGCCTGCTTGTTTTTCTTACCCATAATATGGCATTGCCCGTACTAAGGTTTATCCGAAGGCCTAAACTGTTCCCCTACAGTGCAGCAGAATTACATCAGTTACCCAAAGGAACATTGGGTAAAGACCTTATTGATTTTTTAGAAGCAAGGCAGCTGCAACTGATGCCGCATTATGCCAAGCATGATATAAAACATATTTTACTGGATTACGATACCACAGATGAAGGGGAGGTTTGTTTGCAAAGTTTTATGCTGGGCAACAGGCACCTGTCTTTTCCTGTTGCAGCAACAGTGTTGTACGGCTTTGTAACCATGCCCGAGCACTGGAGCAAATTTATAGCCGCTTATAAAAGAGGCCACAAAAGTATCCGAATTTCTAAATGGAACTGGTTTGGGTTGCTACATCAGCCTACAATTGTGCTCATTACTACAATAAATCAGCCGCCAAATGTTACGGTATAAATTATTAGCGTATTGCTATTGTATGCAATTATATTTTCTTCAACTGAAAAACAACAACAAATGAAACTGGCATTAATTAAACTCATCCTTGTTACAGCAGGGGCTGTATTATTTAATATTATTTTCTGGCAAGAAAAAATGGCTTTGAATGCAATAGCTTTTGATGCGTTCGTTTTATCATCCGTTTTTTATTTGTACCCTGCTGCTTTTACCAAACCGGCAATGAAGTGGTTGTTAATAGCCCATGCGGTTGCATTGGTTACTGTAATTGTACATAATACTGAATTGAGTAAAATTGCATTTAGTGTTACACTATTACTATTGGTAGTATTTATACAATACTTTCATCGCTCTGTTTGGTATGCAGCGGCATCTGCAGTTGGTAATTATGTATTGTTCATTATCTCATTTTTTGAAAACCTGCAGCAGGTTAAAACCACAGGATTAAAACCGCTGGGTGTCAGAAAGGCATTTCGTTTTCTCGTCATTCCACTTATGATAGCAGGCGTTTTCTTTTTATTGTATTCCGTTTCTAACGCCGTTTTTCAGGATGTGGTGAATGATATGAGTATTGCCGTGCAAAATTTCTTCAGTAAATTTTTCGATTGGTTTAGCTGGAGCCGTTTTGGGTTTTTATTACTCGGACTTTTTATCACGGGCGGGCTTTTATTAAAAGGAAATTACAACTGGTTTTCCGAAAAGGATTATGCACAACATAATGATCTCTGGAGAAAGAAAAACAATCTGAACAGATGGAAAGAATCTGCTTTTTACGACCTGCTGAAATTATTGATGGGCCGCTTTGCCAATGGTATCATGGCTTTGCGTAACGAAAATACCGTGGGTATTTTAAGTCTGGTAATGCTGAACCTGCTATTGCTTTTTATTAATGCTATTGATGTGGTATATGTATGGTTTGGGTTTACTTACACTCCTAACCTGAATCTTAAAGCGTATGTGCATGAAGGAGCGGGGATGCTCATTTTTTCGATAGTACTGGCGATGCTGGTATTGCTGTTTTTCTTTAGAGGTAATTTAAATTTTTATAAAAAGAATCAGTGGTTGCGTTATGGTGCCTATGGCTGGATATTTCAAAACGCCATTTTAGTGGTTTCGGTTTTATTAAGAGATTATTATTACATACAACATATGGGCCTTGCTTACAAAAGGATTGGGGTACTGGTATTTTTATCCATGGTACTGATGGGTTTGGTTACTGTATTCCTAAAAATTTACCAGAAAAAAACAGCCTATTATTTATTGAGGGTAAATGGATGGTTTGCCATTGTGTTATTAGTAGCGGCATCCTGTGTGCATTGGGATGAAACCATTGCCCGTTATAACCTGTCTAAAAAAGAAACCATTCCTGTTGATGTGGAATTTTTATTAACGCTTTCAGATAAAGCACTGCCTTTACTGGCCGCCAACCCCGATGTACTGGATAAAAAAATAGATCCGCCATACGACGCAGCCAATTACCGGTACCTTAATGCCCCTGTTCCAAGGCAGCAGTTTGAAGAAAGGGTGAGGCAGTTTAACGAAGTGCAAAAAAAATATACCTGGTTGTCGTGGAATAAGGCAGATGATGATATAAAAAAGCAATTTCAAAAAAACAATCTTCTCTCGTCACTTAAAAATTAATACTGATGAAACAGTTATGGTTTAAAAAATTAGGCTTCACTTATGTGCCGGTACATCCCTTTGGGTATTTGGTAACAATTCTCGCCATTGTTTTTATGATACCAATTGTAATAGCGGTGGACATATCAGCACATTCTTTTACTGATGAATTGTACAATATATTTATTTATGCCACTTGCACGGCGTTTTGGTGGAAATGGGTGGCCGAAAAAACCAGCGGGGGATGAAATTTTTAAAAGCTTTTTCATTCGCCTGCAATGGAATAAAAATTTGTTTCCGGTCCGGAACCAATTTTAAAATTCATGTTTTTACCGGAGTTTCAGTATTTGTACTTGCATGGGTATTAAATATGGGTGCAGTTCAATGGATGCTGTTATTGCTGAGCACAGCTTTGGTGATAGCTATGGAAATGATAAATACAGCCATTGAAAAATTATCTGATAAGGTGGAGCCAGAATTGCATCCCATAATTAAAACTGTAAAAGATGTATCGGCAGGTGCTGTTTTGGTAATGGCTGTATGCAGTATAATAATCGGAGCTATTGTTTTTTTACCGCCAATATTCAATTTTCTTAAAAAATGGTTAATATGAAAATGCAAATATCCTTTCAAAAAATATTAATAGGATTTTTCGCTTTTATTGGAATTATGATACTGGTACGTTATACAATATTAGGAGAACGGCGTTTTGTTTTTCTGATATGGAATTTATTTTTAGCATGGATACCATTTATTCTAAGTGAGCAATTTAAGTTGATGCATCAAAGACAATGGTGGCAACAAATGCTGATTTTATTTATATGGTTTATCTTTTTGCCCAATGCCCTTTATATCGTTACCGATCTGATTCATCTTGATGCACAATCAACAGTGCCCAAATGGTATGATGCGGTATTGCTGTTTACCGCTGCAACAGTGAGTTTAATAATGGCATTTGTTTCCTTGTTAAGGGTTGAACGATTTTTGTTATACAGGTTTAATGAGCGGGTTGTTAATGGAATAATGCTGGCAGTGTTGTTTTTTGCTTCCTTTGGTGTTTACCTTGGCCGGTTTCTGAGGTGGAATAGCTGGGATGTAATCAGCCAGCCTGCCGGCTTATTCTTTTCTGTATTGGAAAGATTGATCTTCCCTTTGCAACATCTGCATACCTGGGGCATTACTGTTTTGTACACCATACTTTTTTATCTGCTGTATATGACTGTAAAAAAAATGCCCGACTATATGAGTCGGGCAAATTAATATGTTTCAATTACTTTATTAAAAGTCTAATCCCATTGCAAAATACATGATGGGTTTATTTTTAAAGAATCCGTTCATAGGCCATCCGGCATCAAGTTTTAAAAAGTAGCCAAGTAGCGTACTTCTTAAGCCAAAGCCATAACCACCGGCGAGCGGACCAACGCCTCCTGCTTTAATTTTTACCTGTACTGAACCGGTACCATAGGTAATGCTTGGGCGTTGTAATTTGTTATACGCACCATTCCAGGCATTGCCCATATCTATAAACTGCACCAGTTGCAGGTTACGTAAAAATGCATTGTTGATGGGCCGCTTTAATAAAGTGCTGAATACCGGTAGCCTGAACTCACTGTTCATTACAATAGTATTGTTACCGTTGGCAACATTTTGAATAAAGCCCCTCAGATTTCCGGAAAGACTTTGAAATGCATAATCCTGATCTGATGCAGGAATATTATTACTGTTGTAATACCTTTCTTTAATCAGCTCTCCGGTTGTGGGATCTGTTTTTTGATTAGGGCCAAACATCATCCACCCATCCACGCCCCCTAAATAATAAATGATCTTCTGATTGCCAAAACTGAAATCGCCAGCAGCCCTTCCTGCCCAAATAAAATTCTGGAAAATAGGATAGTAGTAGCGAAAATCAAAACCTACGTTATATGTATTAGGGCCATCAGAACTCAGTACTTTATTTACCTGACGGTTCCAGTCTAAATAAATTTTATACCGCATACCATTCCAAATATTCATGGTGGGGTTTAAAGTATTGTCATACAAATATTCCAAATGCGTAACAGAAAATACCTTCTTGTCTTCATCCTGAATTAATGAAATAGGATTCACTGCACTAAAAATATCTTTATCCGAACGCAGGCCGGTAGTTAAACGGATGCTTTTGTTTTTATCAAACGGATAGCTAATATTGGCCTGGTACATATTGGTAAATTCTTTACCCGGGAAATCACCCAAATTGGTACCAAATGTAATCTGCTGAACATTTCTGTAATAAGATACACCCCAGTCCAGTCTTCTTTTCAGGTTCTGATAGTTTACATACCACTCATTATCCTTCAGGTTAGTAGAAATTTTATAGGCTCCGGTAATTTTTACATCTTCCATTAATTCAGAAGTACCTATACGAACCAATCCTGTTAACGGAGTAGAGGCATTCAGCCTGATAGGGCCTGATTGAAGTGCACCACCATAGCTTTGATAACGGTTAATCAATACTGAATTGTTAAACCCTCCTGCAGCATTTTCAACATAAAATTTTGGCGGCTTATACGGGAAATGCTTGATGGTTTTTAACACCGAAACATTCCCGGGTTCTTTTTCTGCATTAGCAGCAGCAATTTCACTGCTGTCTTTTTTCTCATTGGCAAATTCACTTTGAAAAAAGTCATCTTGTTTTTTAGCAGTATCAGCCCCCGGCATATTGTTTTGCATATTTTTTTCTGCACTGGCCAGTTTGTATTCTGCCATTTTCTTTTTCATGTATTCTGTGGGCTGGGCAGTTACATTACGGCGGCGCAGGGCATCTTCATTTATTTTTAATTTATACAATACCTTTTCATCTGCCTGACGGGTTACTTCACTTACCTGATTATTATCACCGGCAATTTTGGTTTCGTATAATTTGGTTTCGTAGTTGGTTAAAGGAAAAGTATAAGCAGAGTCGGATGATACTGCCACTATCGCAACTGAATCCACATCCGTTTTTCTATATACTCTTAAAGTACTGTCTACTTCTTTTGCTGATGGGTTTCGTAAAATTTCACCCCCAATGAGCACCATGGTATCCAGTCCTTCCGCCTTGGTGGTAAAGAAGCCGGCATAACGGTTGCCCACACCGTTCTCATCACTTACAAACGTAAAATGGTTTACGTTATACTGCATAGGCAAACGGGCATTACCATATTTTAAATGCGATAACTGAGTAATCTGATTCAGCTCGGGTTTATCGCCAAAATTGGTAATTAAAAAAACATTGTAATGATTATCGCTTGGCAAAGAAGTATCTCCGCCTTTGGCATAAGGTGTAGGCCTGTTGCTGGCAAAAATAATTCCTGTTTTATTGGGGAAAGCTACAAATGACGCATCCTGGTCGTCGTACACATCATTGGTAATTTGTTTTACTTTTTCTTTTTGCAGGTCGTAAGTGAATATATCGGTATGCCCGTTCTTTACTGCGGTAATCAACAGGGTATTGCTGTTATTGATATAACTGAAATTCTGTACCAGATCAAAATCTTTGGTAAGGTCTAATTTGTATTGTTTTATTTTAGTTACAACATCATAAACAAATAAATTGATCTTGCCTTCGGCGGTATATAATACAGCAATTCGGGTGCCCTTGGGGTCCCAGGCCATCAGCGGATAATTGGGATTAATTTCATTTTTATAAGAGCGCACACCAAATTTCAGCAGGGTCTTATTTACATCTTCATCATTGTAAATTACTCTTACAATACCTTTTCTGAATTGACTTACCACATAGCTGTTATTGCGTTTGTTGGGGTTTACACTAAAACGGAAATAATCCAGTCTTTTATTAATATCAAATCCTTCTATATAACTGCCTTTAGGATATGCTTTCCTTTTGGTGATGTCTTTGTAATACTTATCATCTTCATATATCATGAATTCGTTCAGCACATCTTTAAATTTCTTTTTACAAACCTGCATGCAGGCTTTGTTTAAATTTTTATAGATGCGTGCCAGGTACAGCATATAAGTAACGTTTTCTTTTTTATAACGTTCTTCAATATAATACCAGAAGGCATGACCGGCAAGTTCAGGTCTTGCAAATACAAAGCGGTTAAAGTTTTTATAATTGCCGCTCAGTATCTCACTCTTTAGTTCATCATCAAGGTCGGTACTCCAGTTTTCTGCCAGATAAGTTACATAGCCATCGGTTAACCATTTGGGCAAATCAAGCAATGCCTGATTGCCGGCTACCTCTCCCAGGTCATCCCCAAACAACACATTGTCGGTAAGTACCTGTGCAATACCCTGACGGATTTGTAAGCGTAATTTATAGTGGTCGGCATCAAAATACACCACCATTTTATTGTTTACCAGTTTAGTGGTACCGCTGTTGGTCTGCCAGTCAAATCCCAATCCGATATTACTTTGCAGCATGTCGGCATAACTGTTATACAAAACAATATTGGCGCGGCGTTGTAAACTGTATTCGGCAGCAGTTTCAATCTGCGGCAATTCCTTTTCAGCACTCTGGGCTATAAATTTGGCCAGTTCTTCGCCACCCTGATTGTAATACACATTAAAATTGCGGGTTTGATAGTATTGCCACTTGAATTTTTTAAACTGCACCCTGTTCTTGCCAAATTCAACAGCGTTTACCTGAGCCTTTAACCCCATTGGTAAAAGGCAAATGGCTAATACTGCTGCGCAGATTATTTTTTTTATTAAACGGGCTCCGGAATCTTTGCTCAGCATCGTTGTGTCACTCCCTTCAGCAATTTGTTCTTTGTTGATCTTTTCCTGCATTTTAGGATGGTTGTATTTATTAAAAGTCATATTACTTTGCATAACCGTCGATTGTACATTAAAATTAGTTGTTTTAGGGTAATTTTGCCTCATCAAAATAATAGCCGAATGTTAAATATAAAAACCTTTGTTTTCAGCCCCATACAGGAAAATACGTATTTATTGTATGACGGGTTTAACAATTGTGCCATTATCGACCCCGGTTGTTACTTTGATGCAGAAAAAGACCAGTTGGTGGGATTCATCCAAAATGGTGGTCTTGTTCCAAAAATGCTGCTCAACACCCATTGCCATTTAGACCATGTGTTTGGCAATAAGTATATCGCCGAAACCTTCGGTTTGGTTGCTCAAATTCATGAAAAGGAAAAGCCTGTGCTGGAATTTGCTCCTGCCAGCGGCCTCATGTGGAATATGCCTTTTGATAATTATACCGGCGAATTGATTTTTTTAAAGGAGGGAGATACACTGACAATGGGTACTGATGAATTGTTGGTGATTGAAGCGCCGGGCCATTCTCCCGGCCATATTTGTTTTTACTGTGCTTCACAGGGTTTTTTAATTGGCGGCGATGTATTGTTTCAGCGCAGCATTGGCCGTACCGATTTACCCGGTGGCAATCATGCGCAACTGATTAAAAGCATCAAAGAAAAATTATTGGTGTTACCCGATGATACGATTGTATACAGCGGCCATGGCTCCCCTACAACAATTGGAGAAGAAAAACTGCATAATCCCTATTTAAATTAACCAACCCTTTCCTGACATAATTCTACCAGCACCCCATTGGTGCCCTTGGGATGCAGAAAGCAAACCAGTTTATTGTCGGCACCCGCCTTGGGAGTTTCATTCAGTAAAGTAAAGCCTTCATTTTTCAGCCGCTCCATTTCGGCATAAATATCCGAAACAGCAAAGGCGATATGATGCATGCCTTCGCCCTTTTTTTCAATAAATTTTGCAATTACGCCATCGGGTTCAGTACTTTCCAGTAATTCTATCTTGGTATCGCCGGCTTTAAAAAAAGCGGTATTCACTTTTTCGGAGGCTACCTGCTCTGTCTTGTAACAGTTACTGTTCAGTAATTTTTCAAACAGCGGAATGGAAACTCCTAAATCCTTAACGGCAATGCCAATATGTTCGGGTGTAAGCATACAATTATTGCGTGACAATATTTTTTATAAAAGTAAAAGGAATTTTATCATTATTTATGCCTTCAATTTTTATTTCAATGTTTTTATTATTGGAATCAGATAAAAAACTGGTATAAATAATTGCTTTGCCGCCGAAAGAATAGTTGGGTTTCCAGTACAGGGTTTTATAATCTGCGGGTTGTTTGGTATCATCAACCTGTGAAATATCAGAGTCATACCCTGCGATTTTTAATTTGGGTAAACCAACAACGAGTTTGTTAGAATGCTCATCACCTTTTCTTGTATAAATCATTATAGTGCCTCCAGATGGACCACCAGGATTAGGTCTGAATCCTAAGCCATAATATCGAATTAGTGCAATGTCGGCGATTCTTAAAGTCAAAAAATCAACAAAAACCGTCCCATTTTCATCTATTTGAGTGTCGTCAAGGTATACCTGCACTGGTGCAGCCGCTCCATTAAAAGGATTAATAACGTTTGGGTTAAAAAGCTTGGTCTTAAGATTTGCATAATCTATAACAATCCTGATGCCGGTTATTTTGGATCGTAAAAATTCCTCTATTGTTTCATTATTTAATGCTTCTTTGGGGTTTGTAATAAAATCAAACTCCTCTTTAAAACCCGAAAAATTAGCTTTAGGAGAAACATGCTTTTCAACAAAATTCCCTTTGTCTGTTTTCTCCGGAGCAAGTTTTGTTTTTACAATTACTTCAATTAAGGTTTTTGAGTTTTTGCTGCTGTCGCTTATGGCAGATTTAATAATAATTTTACTGTTGACATCATTTGTTGCAACACATAAAAAGTCTTTAATTTTTTCATTGTCCTTGGCAACATGTACATTAGGCATTTTATCCAGCACCAGCTTTACACTGTTTTTTTCTGCTGATTTATCGGCCAGCTGGTAATAGACTGTAGCAGTATCAAAAAACAATAAATTATCTATTTGTATCCGGCCGTTTTTATCGGTGATGGTCTCGTAAAACTGACTTTTACTTTTACTCTCTTTAATAATGATGTTTACTTTTTTATTCTTTATAATAGCGTTTTCCCGTGAGTACAGGGTGCCTCCCAGAGTTAATAAATTTGTGGCATTCTTAATAGAGTCATTGCCGCCGGCTGAAATATCTTTAACCGAGATAAGATAGTCGTTGTATTTACTAAAATTGATATCCTGATTGAGCTCAGGCATATGCAGGGCCTGTCCAAAACTGTTGTTTCCCGTTTGCAGCAAACTGCTTTTGCCTTTTTCTACCGCATTAATACTGATGCAGCCGGTTCCGCTAATATATTCTGGTAATGCTACTGTATATATTTTGTGGTTTACAGTATCATTTATTTCAATAGTATTCGATTTTTCAGCACTATTACTGTTATAATACAGCCTGTCAACATACACTTTCTTGTTTTCGTCTTGTATCCTGAAATTAAGGTAGCCTTCCGGTAAATTTTGGTTGTCAATTTCTTCGTTGAGCTGACTTTTTCCTTCATCAAACTTCAGGTTCGATTGAAAAATGAGCTGGTTATCCTGAAATACATTTAAAGTGTAATTGAGCGGTGTGTTGTAAGATTGTGTCAGTATCTGTGCGGTATAAAAAACGCTATTCTCAAAACTAAACATCCGGAAACTAATCCCTTCTGCAGCTGCAACCGGCATGGGAATATTTTTTACATTACCCAGATTGTCTTTAATTAGAATAGCGCATTTTTCATTTTTAAAAGGGATTACATTGATATTAATAAAACCTTGTTCATTGGTGTTAAAAATGCTGACCACTTCATTTTTTTGATTGATGATCTTACCTGAAACTGAAATAGGGGTATTATTGACTGTACTGGTTTTAATTAAAATATTATTGTTTAACTCATTTACAAAATTACCGCCTTCAAAATAATACTCCACAATTAGGTCGGCTGCAGTAAAGTTTTTATTGGCAGGAGTTGCCGAAACAATTGCAGCACCCTGTACCACCACTTTTTTAATAAAATCCAAATCTGGCTTGCCGTTACTGCCTAGTGTATAACAGTAAAGGAGGTAATAGTCATTAGGAAGTGCCGGTAAAACAAAACTGCCGGAAGCCATATTGTTTTCCAAAGGCAGTTTTTTGCTCAGGATCTTATTGCCCGAACAGTCGTATAATTCTGTAAATATAGAAGTGGAAATATTGGCTCTCGCATTCACTAAAAATGCCTGAAAGCAGATAGTCTCTGAAGGGGCATACATTTCCTTATTAGTGGTAAGGTATAATTGATTGTTATTAGATACCGGCACCGGGCGCTTAGAAAATCCGGCGTTTGAAAACAACAGGAAAATAACGACAGCTGAAAATTCAAAAAAACCTTTCATAACAGTCATTTTTAATTACGTAATGAAAATACCGATTAATATTGGCATAAAACTCCATATCTCCGGATGCTCAAAAAGTCATATTGCATAAATAAGGTAGCGAAATGCATAAAAGAGGTTACGAAATTGGAAAAATGACTGTCAGGGAAGGCCTCAGCTAATCAAAGTAGAACCTTTTGCAGTAAATTTGCGTTATTAAGACAGCAACTAAACAGATTGATTTTATGTTGAAATTACCCATTTACTTAGATAATAATGCTACCACCCCAATGGATCCGAGGGTACTGGAAGCGATGACCCCATATTTTTTGCAGCATTTTGGTAATGCCGCAAGTCGTAACCATCCTTTTGGCTGGCAGGCTGAAGAGGCAGTAGATTATGCACGCGAACAGGTGGCCAAACTGATTGGTGCCGATCCTAAAGAAATTATTTTTACCAGTGGTGCTACCGAAGGCGATAACCTGGGTATTAAAGGAGTTTATGAAATGTATGCGGCCAAGGGTAATCATATCATTACAGCTACTACTGAACATAAAGCGGTACTGGATACCTGTAAGCATATCGAAAAATCAGGCGGAGAAGTTACTTATCTGCAGGTAAATGCTGAAGGTTTAATTGATTTGAAAGAATTGGAAGCGGCTATTAAGCCTACCACTATTTTAATTGCCATTATGTATGCCAATAACGAAATTGGTACAGTAATGCCGATTAAAGAAATCAGTGCTATTGCACGCAAACACGGGGTGTTGTTATTTACTGATGGTACACAGGCTGTAGGTAAAATTCCGGTGGATGTTAATAAAGATGGTATCGACCTGATGGCTTTTACTGCACATAAAATGTACGGCCCAAAAGGGGTGGGTGCTTTATATGTACGCCGTAAAAATCCAAGAGTAAAAGTTACTGCTCAAATGGATGGCGGTGGCCACGAAAGAGGCATGAGAAGTGGTACTTTAAATGTGCCCGGTATTGTTGGTTTTGGTAAGGCTTGCGAATTATGCATGCTGGATATGGAAGCAGATACCCAACGCATCACTAAAATGCGCGATCATCTGCAAACAGAATTAATGAAGCTGGAAGAAGCATATGTAAACGGAAGCAGGGAACACCGTCTGCCGCATGTTACCAATATTTCTTTTAAACATGTGGAAGGTGAAGGTTTGCTGATGGGCTTCAATAAAAATATTGCCTTAAGCAGCGGAAGCGCCTGTACTTCTGCCTCATTAGAACCCAGCTATGTATTAAAAGCATTAGGCCTGGGCGATGATCTGGCACACAGTTCGCTGCGTTTTGGTTTAAGCCGCTTTACTACTGATGAAGAAATTGAATATACCATCAAAGCCATTAGCGAAACCGTATTAAAGCTTAGGGAAATGAGTCCGCTTTGGGAAATGTATAAAGAAGGAATTGATTTGAGTACAATTGAGTGGGCAGCACA
>JBAXET010000055.1:0-17294 GCA_037140275.1 Ferruginibacter sp.
AGTTAAACAGCAAGAGAGCAAAGCTGATAGATTAGCTAAAAATGCAGAAAATATAAAAGTGTCTGATTTTTTCTACAAAGTATATACTAAGTGTGATAAGTATTTACGCTTATAAAACGAAGTATTGGACTGTTAAATAAAAATTGTATCGTAAACCAGCTTGAAAAAACAAGTATTGTTGCAATGTATAATATTGCAGTTACCAATGAAGAATGAAATTAAATTTATTTTTTTCCGGTTGCTGCCCAATAAATACCGGCATAAATATGATTTAAGAAAGCGATATCTGTATAGTCGGCAGGCATATGCCCTAATGCCGTATAAAATGAACGACCGCCATCATAGTCATGATACCATGAAATAGGGTGGAAGCTGCCCATACCTTTTCCACTTTTGGGTCCCCACTGTACTACAGGATTATAAGTTGTTTCATCCACCGATAAAATATATGTAAGGTTATTGGTAGTTTCATTGTCAAATTCATACCACTCATCTGTCCACAATTGCCCGTTATTAAATCCTTCCAAACCAGGGAATGTATTGGCTGTTAAACGCAGCTTTGCCGTTTGAATAACGGGATGAATATGAAACATCCTTCCCACCAGTTTAGTATACCATGGCCAGTCGTATTCTGTATCGGAGGCACTGTGTATGCCTGCATACCCTTTACCCGATTGTATAAATTTCTCAATGGCTTTTTGTTCTTCGGGCTTAAAAATATCTCCGGTAGTATTTAAAAATATCAACACCTGAAATTTTGACAAATAAGCATCAGTAATGGCAACCCCTTCCTGATGCCACAGTACTTCAAAATAATTTCTGTTCGCCAGATTTTTAATAGCAGTAACGCCATCATTGATCGACTCATGATGCCAGCCTGCAGTTTTAGTAATTAGCAGGGCACTGAATTGTTTTTTTTCCTGAGCTATAATTGCAAGAGAAAAGATCAATTGAAAAAGGAATAACAGCGTTAATGATTTTTTCATATCAATTTTTTATTGAAATAAAGATAAGTAATCTGCATGTATCATTACGCTGATTAATTAATTAAAACTTCATCAGTAAATATCCATGCTTTATCTCCCTTACCCGGATGCCAGGCAGGTAATTTGCCAACTGTAATGCCAACCACTTTTATATATTTTACAGTAACCGGAGCAAACTTACATTCAAAACCCCTCAGGTAGGCAGGTTGCAGCATGGTGGGTTGTTCAGGTGTTTGCTGATGTAGTAGTTGTAATTTTTTAGGATCATCGCCTCCCCAGATTTCTATTTTTTGCGGTGGCATTATATAGCTGCCAAAATCGAGCAGGCAACTTAATGTTACACTTTGAATTTGAACAGGCGATGCAAAATGCAGGAGGCATGACATATTATTTTTTCTGAAGCCCACCCATTTACCGGAGCGGAAATTGATTTCTCCTTTTTCATGATCAAATAATTTTTTGTGCTGTTCATCAGCATAGCTGCTGTCGGCCGGCAAAAGATAAATGGCTGAATCCGGCGTATAAGTGGTTTTGTAAAAATTTACTTCCACCAAATCGCTGCTGATCCAGCCCGGCTTATACGCTTTGGCTCTAACCAGCACATTACTGCTGATGATTTCCTTACCTGTATATAAAGGTGAATGTACACTGTCAGGCATTGAGCCATCAGTAGTATACCTGATTACTGCACCCTGTATATAATGTTTCAGCCTGAGTGGTATTGGCGTGGTTATAAAACCTTCTTCATTTAATACAACAGGCGGAGTGAGTTTAATGATAGTGGTATCACCATTATAGCCAGTAATAAACCGGATACTTTTTATTTTTGATTGTAATTGCGCTACATCAATGTCGGTAACTTTAGTATGCCAAACATACACTGTTTTTAAACCATTTATTTTTTGAAGTGCCGAAAGTTGAGATGCAGTAATATTTGTACCGGATAAGGACAAATTAGTAAGGTATTTTAATTTACCCAGTTCAGAAAGAGTAGTACCATTAATCCCTGTAAAACTAAGGTTAAGCCTGCGCAGATTTTCAAAACCACTGATGGTTTTTATATCCGCATCGGTCAGTGGCATTTTATTAAGATTAAGGGTGACGACCTGTTTTTTTACTTTATCCAGTTCACTTAACTGCCCTGCATTAAAAATACTGCTGTTAAAAAAGCTAACATTTAAAGCAGGAGAACCATAAGCTTCATTTTTTACAACACGATTTACAGTATTCAGCTTTTCAACAACTGCTGCATCTGCAGCATCAAAATCATAGGTAGCTATTTCTGACTGCATAAATATTTTATTACCCAATTGATGCAGATCATCTGAAGCAGGTAAAGAAGCCAGCTTCAATTTAAAGTCTGAGCCCTTGCGCACCCATGCAGTAAGTATAGCTATATCATCTTCTGTCAATTGCGGCTTACCCTGCGGAGGCATATGTTTTTTTTGATCCAAAGGCAAATGAATTCGGTGCAGCATTAAACCCAAATCAGCAGCTGCTGTATCCCAGAGTTTTCCGTTCTTTCCACCCTTGAGCAATAGTTCTGCAGTTTCCATAATCAGATCTCCCTTTGCCTTTTTACTGTTATGGCAGGCTGCGCATTTGGCTTTTAAAATGGGTGCTACCATATCTGTAAATACTATAGCATCTTCTGCAGATATCATCACCTTTTTTTGGTTGGGCATTACCGGAGCCAGTAAATAGTTTTTGCCGTGAGTAATTTCAGCCCCTTCGTGCCCGGTAAAGATTATCAGCGCAAAAGCAACTGCAGCAACAAGAATGGAAATAATTTTATTCGACAGAATATTTTTATACAATATATACCAGCACAAACTACTTACTGAAAGAATAGCACCAGTCCATTTATGCCATTGCAATGCATCCGCATCATAGCCTGGTTCTCGGGATAAGAATAATCCCATCATTGCTGTGATAGCAGCAGTAAGAGCAGTGATTATTAAAAATAATCCTGCTGCATGCTGGTATTCTTCATCAGAGTCTATCTTGTTGTACAATAATACTGATACTGCTGAAAATAATACCAATAATACAATAGGAAAATGCATTACCATAGGATGCATCCTGCCAAAAACCTGCACCCATGCAGGCAAAATAATCCTGCTTTCAAATACCAATAAAAATATCAGCAATCCGTTGATGGCAATAGTAATATTGAATAATATATTTTTCAAGCGTTGCATGATCAATACAATTTTATTTCATCTATAAAAAACCAGGCATGACTTCCTTTTCCAGAATGCCAGTCGGGTATTTTTTTTACTGGTAAGATTATTATTTTCACCCGGTCTGTTATTACTGTTTTTGTAAAAGCAAGCTGTTGCAGATTACAATTTTTAGGCGACGCTTTTTCAGCGACAACATTTTTATTTGCTGCGGGTATATATAAATGCTGTTTAATATCGTAATACATTACCAGTATCTGTTCGGGTAAAAACAACCAGCTGCCTTCATCCTGAAAGATGTCTAACAAAACAGTTTTAACGGCCTGCTTTTTTTTGAGTGTAATATTGAACTCCGCCGTATCTGTATTATAGCCCAGCCATTCCCCATTTTTAAAATTCAAACTCCCGCCAATATTATCATGTAATATTTTTTCATTACTGCTGCTGTAATCGGGATTGGGTGTGCTAAAATGTATACTGCTGATGGCCAAGCCGTCTTTTACAAACTGAGCACTTACTGTTTCAGAAGAGGCAAAATCTTTCCCGAATGCTTTAGCTTTTACAATGGTTCCTTTTTTAAACTG
This sequence comes from Ferruginibacter sp., assembly GCA_037140275.1. Lineage (GTDB taxonomy): Bacteria > Bacteroidota > Bacteroidia > Chitinophagales > Chitinophagaceae > Ferruginibacter. The sequence goes on from JBAXET010000055.1 coordinate 3,754, forward strand.
TAATGTCCGTGTATATATTTTATCTGATGAATTGGGTTCTTGCCCGTTTAAAGTATAATGAACGGCTGATCCGGGTTGTTTAAACAAGATGCTGCATGAAACAGTATCGGCAAAAAATACAGTACGGTATTTTAATATCGGTGGCGCCAGCTGAAATTGCTGCCCGCAACAAAACTGTATAGTGAAAATCAGAATGAGGGTAAGTATTTTTCTCATACAGGAATCAATTTATAAGGATACACCTGACCCGAATTCCATTGGGCTACATACAGATTCTCTTCATCATCAATACATACATCATGCGGATACTGAAATACTTTAATGGTCTGGTACATTTCTTCAGGCACATTATTGGTATAGGAGGGAAGATTGCCTGCAATGCTAGATACTACTTTGTTGTTTTTATCCAGTATAAGTACAAAGCCTGATTTATCCCATTGCCTTGAATTAGTTTGTAAAACTGCTGCATATAAATACTCCCCTTTAATAACGGGCCTGCATACCCATGCGCCGGGTAAAGGAATAGTATCAATATAAACTCCTTCCATAGTATACCGTTTAAAGGCATTCTGCATCCGGGAAGTAACAATCAGGCAGGGTTTATTTTTATCTCTGTTATCAATACAAATTCCATGAGCATTCAGTAAATATTTTTCTCCTTCACCACGTCCTCCAAAATGCCTGATATAATTTCCTTTGGTATCATACTGAATAATGAAATCTTTTCCATATCCATCAGCAACATAAATATCGCCATTAGGTGCAATGATGGTTTCAGTAGGAATATACTCTTCGGCTTTGGTATACTGTCCGGTTTCTTTTGGATAGTCCAGCGTAAGCAATACCCGTCCATCAATAGTGGTTTTAATAACCTGATGCCGGTTATTATCGCAGATGAACAATACATCATCGCCGTTCTCATTAAATAAAGTAAGTCCGTGTGCACCGGGATAATCATGTCCCCAGCTGCTAACGAGCTTGCCACTCTTATCATAGATAATTACATTGTTCTTAGTTTCATTGGTCAGCAATAGTATCCTGCCTTGTTTATCCTGCACCATTTCGTGACAATCCTTCACAGGATAATTGCTTGCACTAACCTTACTCCAGTTGGTATCGATGCGGTAGCGCTTATTATTATGTCCCAAAATAACATCCTCCGGTTTAAGGTTGCGCAACATAGAAGGCATATACAATGCTCCGGATGCAAGGGAAGAATTTTTTATAAATGTGCGGCGGTTCATACTGTAAGCGTTAAAAAAGTTATCAATTTTTATGCAATCAATCCGTTCACCACTTGCCCTGCAACATCGGTTAAGCGGTAACGTCTGCCCAGGTGTTTATAGTTCAGTTGCTCATGATTTAATCCCATCAGTTGCAAAACAGTAGCATGAAAATCGTGTACATGTACAGGGTCTTTGGCAATATTGTATCCAAAATCATCGGTCTCGCCATATACACCGGGCTTTACGCCACCACCTGCCATCCAGATGGTAAAGCAGCGGGGGTGATGATCTCTTCCATAATTATCTTTAGTTAATGTACCCTGACAATAATTAGTACGTCCAAATTCTCCTCCCCAGATTACCAGAGTTTCATCCAGTAATCCTCTTTGTTTTAAATCGGTGATCAAAGCAGCAGAAGCCTGATCTACATCCATGCATTGGCCTTTAATTTCATTGGGTAAATTATTATGCCCGTCCCAACCCTGGTGATACAATTGCACAAAACGTACGCCGTTCTCTGATAATTTTCTTGCCAGCAAACAATTGGCTGCATAAGTACCCGGTGTTAAACAATCGGGTCCGTATAATTTAATGATGTCTTCAGGTTCTTTACTCAAATCGGTAATATCCGGTACTGCAGTCTGCATGCGGTAAGCCATTTCGTACTGCTGAATTTTGGTTTGAATTTCAGGATCACCAAATTCTTTATATGCCCCTTCATTCAGTTCGGCTAATTTATCCAGCATCATTCTGCGGTCTGCTTTATCAATACCATCAGGATTATTTAAATACAGTACAGGATTATCACCACTGCTGAATTGAACACCCTGATGAATGGAGTCTAAAAATCCATTGCTCCATAATTTTGAATAAACACCCTGGCCATTACCTTTTCCTCTTGACAACAAAACACAAAATGCAGGCAGGTTTTTATTCTCGCTGCCTAAACCATAACTTAACCAAGAGCCCATACTGGGGCGGTTACCCACCTGTGCACCGGTTTGAAAAAAAGTAAGTGCAGGATCATGATTGATGGCTTCGGTAAAAATGGTCTTTATAAAACAGATATCATCGGCTACTTTACCTGTATGCGGCAACAGCTCACTGAGCCAGGCACCGGACTGACCATATTGCTTGAAATCAAATACCGTTCCTGCCAATGGAAATTTTTGCTGATTGGCAGTCATACCCGTAAGCCTTTGTCCCATACGTATAGAAGCGGGTAAGTCTTCGCCATGCATTTTTTGCAGCATGGGTTTGTAGTCAAACAGATCTAACTGCGAAGGCGCACCGTTTTGAAATAAATAGATGATGCGTTTTGCTTTGGGTGCAAAATGTGGAAGGCCTGTCAGCAATACTTCTTCTTTACTGCTGCTGAACAAATCGGGTATCAGCAATGAACCCAATGCCATACCACCAATGCCCATACCCATACGAGATAGAAACCGCCGGCGGTTTAAATTTAGACCATGTTCAAAAATTTCTTTTTGCATCATTTTATGTTTTCATTATAGCTTCTTCCATATTATAAATCATATTCACCACTTTCATTAATGCTGCTGATGCTATTGCATCCAGATTTTTATTCAACGGATATTCACCTGCATGCAAAGTGGTGGCCGCATCTAATTTTTTCTGCTGAAATAATTGTAACTGATCTGCATAATAACTGTTCAGTATTTTTTCTTCCTTAGCCGTAGGTTTGCGGCAAATAATGCGGCGGAAAGCCAGATTGATTTTTTCTGTTACGCTTGATTTTTCTGCCAGCAGGTTTTGCGCCAGTACTCTTGATGCTTCCAGTACTGAAGGATCATTCATCATGATCAAAGCCTGTAAAGGCGTATTGGTTTTTGATCTTTTTACCTCACACTGATCGCGGTTACTGGCATCAAAAATACCCATGGAAGGTGGAGGTACCGTTAGCTTGATAAAATTATACAAGCCTCTTCTGTACAAATTGTCATCATGATCTTGTTTGTAACTGGCCAGCACCCCACGGCCCGAAGTAGCCTGCTCCCATAAGCCTTTAGGCTGATAGGGTTTCACACTTGGCCCACCAATTTTTTTCACCAGCAGCCCACTGCTAGACAGGTACATATCCCTCACAAATTCGGCGGGTAATCTTTGTCGTGGTGCATGCGACAAATAAATATTCTCCGGATCTTTTTTCAGTTGTGTTTCGCTGATAGTGGCAGATTGCTGATAGGTTGCAGATAAAACAATTTGTTTTACCAGCCTTTTTATATCCCACCCATGTTCCATAAAATCAACTGCCAGCCAGTCTAATAATTCAGGATGGGAGGGCAGTTCGCCCTGCATACCAAAATCGCCTGCGGTTTTTACAAACCCTCTGCCAAAAAATTCCTGCCATATCTGATTGATAAATACTCTTGCGGTTAATGGATTATTTTTATCTGTGGTCCAACCTGCAAGACCTAAACGATTGCGGGAGAATTTTGTAGTATCAAATTTCATCACTGCAGGTACGGCTGAAGCTTTTACTTCTTCGCCGGGCTGATCGTACACGCCACGGTTGAGTACATAAGTTTTGCGAAGGGTATCTCTTTCACCCATTACCGATACCGTCATCCTTGCCGTATCGCTGCTATTGATAAACTGCAGTAAATTTTTTCTGTCATCAGCAGTAATAACAAGGATGGGATTTTTGGCAGGCTTCGAAATACTCACATCACCCTCATAACCCTTTTCGGTGGTATTATTAAAAAACGCCAGTAAAGAATAATAATCTTTTTGTGAGAAAGGATCGTATTTATGATCGTGGCATTGCGCACATTCCATCGAAATACCCAGTATGGCTTTGCTGAATGTTTTTGTTTTATCTAATAAATACTGAATGCGGTATTCTTCTTCAATAACGCCACCTTCTTCGGTATATTTATGATTACGGAAAAAGCCAGTAGCCAAAACCTGTTCCTTATTGGCTGCAGGTAACATATCTCCGGCAATCTGCCAGGTCAAAAATTTATCATAAGGCATATTGTTATTGAATGCATGAATCACCCAATCCCGCCATGGCCATTGTGTTCGGATATTATCATCCTGAAATCCGTAACTGTCGGCATAGCGTGCCACATCCATCCAGTGCAAAGCCATTTTTTCGCCGTATTGCGGAGTTTGTAATAAGGCATCCACCATTTTTTCGCAGGCGTTTGGTGATTGATCTGCTGCAAACTGATCCATTTGCTGTACAGTTGGAGGCAAGCCTGTAATATCTAAACAAATGCGTTTTAATAAGCGTTCTTTATCTGCTGGAGCATTGGGCTGCAAGCCTGCAGTTTTCATCTTATCCAGAATAAAATAATCTATTTCATTCTTCACCCGGCTTTTATCATCAACTTCGGGAAGTGGTAGTTTTTTAGGAACGGTAAATGCCCAGTGCGGTTCGTATTTGGCGCCTTGTTCTATCCATTTTTTAAATAACTGTACTTCAAAAACAGTTAATGTCCCCAAATGAGAACTAGGTTCGGGCATCATATAAGCAGTATCATCAGAAGATATCCTTTTATACAGCTCAGATACATCCGGTTTGCCGGGTACCAGTGCAAATGCACCTTTGGTTTCTTTAAGCGGGGCATAGGCGCTATCAGCAATATCTAAACGTAAACCGGCTTTGCGTTTATTGGCATCCGGACCGTGGCAGGCATAGCATTTGTCAGAAAGGATGGGGCGAATATGAAAATTAAAACTTACTGTCTCCGGTAAACCGGCAGCGGAATTACCTTTATTGAAACAGGAGAGCAGGTTTACAGTAACTGCAATACATACAGCAATTAAAACAGCAGGCCACCATTTTATCATATGCAATCAGTTTGTGCATACAATATAAGGAATATTATTTTTTAAAGCGGGAGTGGAGATTTTTTTTAATCCACAGTATTACACAACGCCTATTTTCTTCAGCTCATCTTTTACCTGAGCAAACCAGATGCGGTTATCTCTTTTTTCTTTCCCTTCTAAATGAGAGGCTTCATTCAAAATTTCTTCAAACAGTTTTCTGGCTTCTGCCTGCCGGCTTTCCATGATTAAAAAACAGCCAAACTGGTAACGGCTTTCGTAATTAGAAAAACGGCCGTTCAGCATTTTAAACTCCGTTTCTGCAGCAGCCGCATGGCCGGTTTTAGCTAATGCCATTGCATAAACCATATGTGCCCTGGAGCGGGTGAATTGCGGAATGGTATATATCTTTTTAGCCAGACTAATAATGTCAGCATAACGATTTACAGCATCATAAGCGTAGATCAACTGCATATTCACATGATCATGCACGGTGAATGTTCCGGTTAAACAGGATTCATACAGGGCAATGGCTTTTTCTGTTTGACCTGCTGCCAGTAAAGCATCGGCCAGTGCCACTTTATTATTAAAGGTATCTGCAAAGCGAAGGTTTTCTTCTAATTTTTTTATTTTGCCCGAAGGATTGAATACAGCACCCATACCGTTCTGCATTTTCTTCATATCATTGCCACTGAACATTTCTACAAACATGTAAATGATACTGCCCAGTAACGGTAAAAAAATAATCAGCCAAAGCCAGTTGTACTGATTGCCTTTGCGAATGCAATGAACCGCACAGATCACCTGCAACACAATTGGAATATAATACAGGAAAGGAGAATTAAAAAACATAGTGCTAATTATACTGTTTCCAAATCAGGGGTGTCCTTTATTGGGGTTTTAAAGGCCGAATTTAATAAGATTTTTTCTAATAGCAGTACAGCCTGACATTTAGTAAGGTCCTGATCAACGAGTAATCATTTTCTTGCAATAATCACGGTATGTATTTCCTCCGAATGATCATTTTTTGTATACCTGATATTCAAAAGCTGAGTGGTTTCAATTCCCTGTTGTTTAAGGCTGCTGATTATTGTATCGGCAGCATAGTAGTAAAAGAAAGTGCGGTCACCGGTACTGCCGGTTAAAAAACATGATTTACTATAATCACCTTCTACAAAACTGATATAAATTACCCCTTCATTATGTAGTAAACCGGCACAGTCTTTAATAAATTTTGAACAATCTAATTCGGATAAATAGGGGATACAAAAACCGCAAACAATTGCATCGTATTGGCTTTGCAGGGTATCAATTTCCCTGCAGTCCATTACCTGAAATTGGGCAGTTGGATTATTTACTTTTGCCAGTGCAATCATATTAGGGGCAAAATCAATTCCTTCAATTTTAAAGTCAGGCCTTATTTTCAGCAGGTAGCTGGTAATATTTCCCGGCCCGCAACCTATTTCTAAAATCCTGGCATTGGGCAGTTTCACTTCGTCACAAAAATGATTATAGCTCTCATCATACATGTTTAAATGCATAAACTTATCCTGATATAGTTGGGCTACTTTATTCCAGGTGTTGAATGTTTCTTTATTGCTGTCCAATTGGTTTGTTGTTTGTTGTTTGTTGTTTGTGGTTTGTGGTTACGCTGCGGTCTAGGCTTTATGCCCCCGCCTTGTCTTTGACAAGCGGGCAGGGTAGAGTCAATGTGTAAATTTAATTACTTTTGCAATTGGTTAAAGATCTGATGACGTTACTGTACTATCTTTCTCCAGCTCTTCAATCGTTTTCTTTGCTGCAGCCAAACGTATTTGTTTATTTTTCTCCACTAATTTTTTTGTTGCCCAATGCTCTACTTTATGATGCAGCGGTACTAATAATGCCGCAATGACAACCAATGCCAGTAACATTAAAATAGGTGAGTGATGTGTTACTCTTTCTAAAAAAGGATGGAGCAACAAATTAAGAAATTCAAAAACAATCAGCAAAGCAATTACGCCAAAAAATTCAATCAGTTTGGTATTGGTGATAAAGCTGCGGCTGAGGAGTAAATACAGCATGAGTAATGTAAGAATTCCTAATGCAATTAAAGCGTACTGGATATTTTCTTTGCGTTGCTGTGCTTCTTCCGTTTTTTTAGCATCGTCTTCTATACTACGAAGCTGTTCTTTAAAGGCCAATGCCTGTATAGTGTTTTGATTATTCTGGTTAAAAATTAATTCCCTGAGACCAGACTCCACTTTTGAATAATAATAAGCGCTGTCGGTGTTATTTAATTTATCAAACATATCCTTTTTATAACCGGCTGCTATTAATTTAAAGTTTAAGTTTTGGATAGTACCCGACAAAAGCCACAATTTTTCAGTCTGTATTTTAGCTTCATCCATTCGGTTATTCAAAATAAGAAACGGAATATATCTTTGATAGAATCCCATTTTTCTGCCTTCGCTTTTTATGGTATCAGAAAGCGAAAGGGCCTTATTAAAATAAACGTTAGCCAATTCATTCTCATTCATTTTTGCATTTATTGCACCCAGCAAGTGTAATGTCTGCAATTGAAAAGTGCTGAGTTTTAGCCTGTCGCTTGTTTGAACTGCAGCCTGTGCATATGATAAGGCAGAGTCGAGTTGGGTTTTTTCCATGTAAGCAATTCCCATATTCCTTTGGTACTGCACCAGCATGTAATCGTACTTAGGTGAGTTTTTATCGGGCAGGTTTTCTCCTCCCTTCTTTGTGAAAGTTAAAAATTCATCAATATTTTTAAGTGAGTAATAAGTACTTGCTATGTCAAAATAGAGAGAACTTATTCTTCGCTTATCGTTCACCTTTTCTGCTAACGGTAATGCCTTAAAATAATATTCCAATGCTGTACTGTTATCTCCTTTGGCTTGATTAAAATAATATCCTATCCAGTTATAACTGGTGGCAAGCAACGAATCATTTTTTAATTGTTGTGCTATTTGCAGCAAATCAATACAGATTGCTGAATCTACATTGTAGCTGGCACGGGAGTCGATGGTTTCTAAATAGTTGATGGTGGCACTGAAACGCGCCATAGGATTAGCGTAACCGGCTAAAGCAGCTTTTACACTGTCGGAATTATTGTTTTGTGCAAATGTTTTTTGCACACATATGATAAAACAAAAAAAGGCAACAATTTTTTTCATCATTCATTTCATTAGATTACTTATTTACGGCTCACAGGATTTATAACTGCCGCAGTATTGTGGTTTTTAGTAAATACAGATATGTCAGTACATTTATATTTTCTAAGTTATAATTAATCTTTTATAATAGAATATCCGTTTTTGCCTGCTATTACATTTGTTTTTATTTTCTTCATAATAAAATACATCACACAAATAACCCCAATAAAAATTAATGTTGATAAAATTTCCCATTTACTCAAACTGGTAAGCAACCAGATGATGGCGGCAATTCCAAACAAAGGAGTAATTAACCCACCGGGTGCTTTGAAAGTTTTTTCATCTGCAGCCTGTTGCTGCTTTCTTAATTTAATGGTGGCTAAAATTACTGACAGGTAAATAAGCAGTATAGCCGCACTGGCCAATACAGCCAGTTGTTTAAATCCGCCGGCAACCGAAAAAATAAATATCAGTGCTCCAAAGCAGGTAATGGCCCAATGAGGCGTTGCAAATTTAGGATGCACTTTACCGAGGAATTTAGGAAACAGTCCGTCATTAGCACCTGCAAATAATATGCGGGGGGTATTCAGCACATCTGCACTTACTGCTCCAAAACAGGAAATTGCTGCCGTAAGCAGCAGTATAGTACTCCCAACCGGGCCAACAATTTTTTCAGCAATGGCCGCCAGCGGGGCATCTTTATATGCAGTCATTTGTGATCCTAAAATACCCTGTGTTACTGTCTGCAATAACAGATACACAATAAGTACCAAAATACCTCCCAGCAAAATTCCGAGCGGCACAGTACGCTTTGGGTTTTTAATTTCGCCACTAACACCAAGTGCTGATTCAAATCCTGCAAATGCAAAAAATAAAATCAGTGCTGTGTTACCAAATGTTTTAATGGAGGGCAGCTGTTCCCAATGAAGGTTGGCGGTATTTATTTTACCAAAGCCAAAGATGATAATACCAAATAAGGGCAACAATTTTATGATGCTGATTAATTTTACAATTGCAACGCCCTGCTTTGCACCCCATATATTAATCAGTACCATAAAGCCCATCAATATAAAAAAGAACAGTGCACGTATCCATGGATCTAAGAAAACAGGGAAAATTACAGCAAATGAATCAGCCACGATATTCATTAGGGCTGCATCTGATAAAATACTCCAGCCAAAAAAAACTATCCAGCTGATAACAAAACCGGCAAACTTTCCAAACGCCGCTTCCACATAGGCATAACTGCCACCGGCAGTGGTTACACGACTGCCCACTTCTGCATAGCAAAACATTATAGCAGCCAGCATAATTCCGCAAAATATATAACAGCATACAGCAAATGCGCCCAATTCAATTCCAACAATTGCCGGCAATGCAAAAATTCCTGCTCCAATGGTGAAACCTACAATGGAAAGAGCAAGGCCCGATACGCCCACTACCCGTTTTAATCCTTCTGCTGTATTTTCATTTGCCATAATTATTGGGTGTTGGTTAAAATGCCTGATAATTAATTTATCTACAAAATATTTACAAATAACTGAGCCACCACTTTTCTTTATGGCTGGTTTTGTACCTGTGTTGTAGCAGGGGTAATTTCTTCAGATGAATTTTCCGGTACTGTATTGGTAAGATCACCTAAAGGAAGTGCTTCAGTATTATCTGCCATTGATTTTTATTAGGTTGTAAAAGGTTAAAACTGTACCCCGCAATGACAACAATATTTGTATGAATAGTATTACTGATTATACAGCAATTTTGAATTGCTGAAAAACTGTAACCCGATAGTTGATATGCTGTCTTTAATAGTACCCATGTAATCTAATAAAAAATTTAATACATATCAATATTTTCTGTTTTAATAAAATTTAAATACCGCCAACGTCATTCATTTTTCCGGTGGGTGAGTCACCGATCTGGTTGCTAAAAATAAAAAATGGCCGGTAAATACCGGCCATCTATCTAATCAATTCAAAAGTTATTTTTTCTTCGCTGCTTTTTTTGCAGGCGCCTTTTTAGTGGCTCCTTTTTTGGGTGCCGCTTTTGTTTTTTTATCAAAAGCTTTAGGGTCTTGTGCAACAATCATTTTCTTCACCGTTTCCAGATCAATCACTGCTAATTCTTCTGCAGTGTATTTCCCATTGGCACCACCTCCAACAATCTTCATCATCTTTTTACCAAAGCGGATAAAAGCACCCCAGCGGCCATTTTCCAAAGCAATTTTTTCTTCAGGCCATTGCTGAATAAAACGGTTGGCTTCCTTACTGATTTTGGTTTCTACCAATTCATTAATATCCTGTTGGGTAAGGGCATCAAAATTATATCGCTTAGGCACATTAATAAACATGTCGTTCCATTTAATGAAGGGGCCAAAACGACCTTTCCCTTTTGTAACAGGCTTATCATCATAAGTGGCAACTGGAGCGTCTTCAACTCTTTTGGCTTCAATAATGGCAATGGCTTTTTCCATATCCACATCTGAAGCTTCAGTACCACGCGGAATAGAAACAAACTGATCGCCAAATTTTACATAAGGACCAAAGCGGCCAATATTCACAGATATTTCCTGTCCTTCATATTCACCCAGCGGAGCACCTAATTTAAACAGTTCCTGCGCTTCTTCTAAAGTAATGGTTTCAATACTCTGCGAAGGTTTCAGTTTGGCAAACTTTGGTTTTTCATCTCCTTCGGTTACACCAATCTGTACCATCGGACCATAGCGGCCCATACGGGCAATTACTGCTTTACCGCTTACAGGATCGTTACCCAATGCTCGTTCACCCACGGCACGCTCTGCATTTTCCAATGTATGTTCTACACCTGCATGAAAGGGCACATAAAAATCGCCTACCATTTTATTCCAAACCATTTTGCCATCAGCAATTTCATCAAACTCTTTTTCAATTTCGGCAGTAAAATTATAGTCCATCACTTTTTCAAAATGCTGGTTTAAAAAATCAGTCACCACCAAACCCAAATCGGTAGGGAAGAGTTTACTTTTTTCTGCACCGGTATTTTCCTGTTCGGTTACTTTCTGAATTTTATCATTCACCAGTTTCAAAATCCTGAAATCTCTTTTCACACCCTCTTTATCTTTCTTCTCTACATAATTTCTTTTAATGATGGTGGAAATGGTGGGTGCATAAGTACTTGGTCTTCCAATACCCAGTTCTTCCAGTTTTTTTACCAATGAGGCTTCTGTATATCTTGCACTGTGTTTGGTAAATCTTTCTGTTGCTGTCATTTGTTTAAAGTCCATTACCTGGCCTACAGTTAAATTAGGTAACCTGCTTTCATCTCCGTCTTCATTTTCATCCTCATCGGTGCTTTCCATATATACTTTTAAAAAGCCGTCGAATTTAATCACCTGTCCGCTGGCAGTGAGCTCTTCTTTATTGGTGCTGATATCAATTTTAGCGGTAGTATTCTCCAGTTCGGCATCTGCCATTTGAGAGGCGATGGTTCTTTTCCAGATCAGCTCGTACAAACGGTTCAGCTCCATATCACCTACAGATTTATTTTCCATGTAGGTAGGGCGGATGGCTTCGTGCGCTTCCTGTGCACTTTCGTTTTTATTTTTGTATTTACGTACCTGTAAATAATTATGCCCAAATGATTTGTTGATCTCTGTTTTAATAGCGTCCATGGCTGTTTCACCAAGGTTCACACTATCAGTACGCATATAAGTAATCTTACCGCTTTCATACAGGCGCTGTGCCAGCAACATGGTTTTACTTACGCCATAACCCAGTTTACGACTGGCTTCCTGTTGAAGGGTAGATGTGGTAAATGGGGCTGCCGGTGTACGTTTACCCGGACGCACCTGAATATCTTTAACTGTATATCTGGCACCCACACAAGTTTGTAAAAATTGTTCTGCATCTGATGCACCGTTATATTTATTACCCTCTGCTTTAAAATTTACTGTCTTATCATTACTGTCAGTAGCTGCTAGTAAGGCATCAATTTTAAAACTGCCTACTGCTGTAAACTGGTTGATCTCTCTTTCTTTTTCTGCAATTAATTTTACTGCCACACTCTGCACACGGCCGGCGCTTAATCCGCCGCTCATACCAATCTTGCGCCATAATACCGGGCTCAGCTCAAAACCCACAATACGATCCACCACACGGCGTGCCTGCTGGGCATTGACCAGATTCATATCTATAGTGCGGGGATTTTGTACGGCTTTTTGAATAGCAGGTTTAGTGATCTCGTGAAATACAATTCGCTTGGTGGTTGTAGGATTTAATTTCAACACTTCAGCCAAGTGCCAGCTGATACTTTCCCCTTCACGGTCCTCATCCGATGCCAGCCAAACTTCTTCACTTTTTTTAGCCAATGCCCTTAAATCGCTTACCACTTTTACTTTATCGGGAGAGATGATATACTTGGGTTGAAAATTATTATTGATATCAATACCCATATCATTTTTCTCCAGGTCGCGGATATGCCCAAAGCAACTTTTTACCTCAAAGTCTTTTCCTAAAATTGCTTCGATGGTTTTTGCCTTAGCCGGACTTTCTACAATCAATAAGTTTTTTGCCATTTTATTTTTTTATGTTACCAGCTCTAAAACTATGTTCAACTTCAGTGGCAACGGTCGTTTGTTAATTTTTATTTTTTTAGTAAAAAAGTGAAAATTAATCACTCTTCAACAGAAAACTTTTTTGAGCTTTTATTATGTTTTATTAAAAAAATAATGCGCCAAAGGCGCCTCATTTATAGCATAATATTCGCTTAAATCTTCTCCTTTTCCTCCCCTTTAGGGGGAGATAGAGGGGGCACTTTAATACTGCAATATTACTTTAAAATTGAAAAATCAAAATTTATTTTAAATAATGGAACCTTTTATGGTATGTTTTAAAAGAAGTTGGCAACAGCTTTTTTTACTGCTGCATCATGATAAATTTTACGGTGTCCCAACCCTTTTGTGATGATGAACTGTATATTATTATGATGATCTTCTTTTACTTTTACTGCATCACTCAAAGGTGTGATATCATCATCTTCATCATGTATCCATAAAATTTCTGCAGTAATATTTTTTACCGCACGGCGTACCGAAAACCATTCCGTGGGATGTCCGCTTTTCTCCATAATGATATCATCAAATGCTTTTCTAATGGCTGCATCATTTATGTTCAGCATGGTTAAAGCACCATCAATGGCTGAAGTGGTTTCTGTTGCCGGGGCTATAAAAACAATTTTAGTTGAGGCATCATGGGGCATATTTTCCATAGCCAGACTTAACCCGATACCGCCAAATGAATGGGCGATATATCCGTTAACAGGCCCGTAGATTGCATTTACTTTTTGAATCATCTCGGCATATTGCAGTGCATTAGTGCTGGCCCCTTCACTGTTACCA
>JBAXET010000056.1:0-17201 GCA_037140275.1 Ferruginibacter sp.
CTATTATATCATAAAACAGGGGGCATCCTTATTAACTGATAGCTAAATAAAATATTGCAGCAACTGAAAGTAATAGTATTCAAAGTCAGCGTTAAAAACCCGGTTCTTAATTATTTAATTTGTGTGTATAAGTTATAGTAGATAGATAGCGGAAATAAAAAGAGGAAATATTTTCTCAATATTTCCTCTTTTTATTTATAAAGCTTTAATCATTATGTTTTTAAAGTAAGCTTTATTGCCATGATCCTGTAGTGCAATTAAGCCTTTTTTTGCTACTCCATAATCAGGGTAATCTTTCCATTTGCCTTCTTTTTTCTTTACTTCCCAGTCAGCATCCCATGCCTGAAATGCTACAATTTTTTCGCCATTCAGCCAATGCTCCACATGACCTTTATTGAAAATGATTGTACTGCTATTCCATTCTCCAATGGGTTTCAATTTTTTCTTTTCATTGGTTAAATGCATGGCGTAATCGGCACCTGTTTTTTGCCACTCTTCTAATTTTTGAGGAAAGTTAACATCATCTATTAATTGATATTCGGGGCCGGTTTCGTAAGGGGCCTCATATTTATTACTTTCCACTACATGATACATCACGCCACTATTGCCTTCTCTTGAAATTTTCCAATCCCACTTTAATTCAAAATTTTCGAAAGCTTTGTCAGACACAATATCACCTCCATGTGCATCTGCAGCTGCACCCAGGCAAACCATTGCTCCATCTTCAATTTCCCAGTTTGCAATAGCGCCTGTTTTATTATATCCATGCCATCCCTTCAAACTGCTGCCATCAAAAAGTGATATCCATTTCCCTTTTTCAGTTGCTTCTTTTTTATGAGTATTGGTAAATGAAACAACTAATACAATAAGGCAAACAATTCCTGTAAGTTTAATAAAATGTTTTTTCATAATAATTATTTTAATTTTTTTATCAGTTGCATTGATTCGGGGTTCCATAATATAGCGGTATCCTGATTATAACTGTCATTACATAAAAGTGCAGGAGCTGCAGCCCTGAAACCAAATACTGCATCCTCCGTAATTTTATTGCCGTTACGTATGGCATTAAAAAAGTTTACAAAATGATCGTAGGGCCCGCCCAGATAATCTTTTTCAGCAGCAAAAGTATACTCTTCAGGAGGTAAGATTCTTTTACGGTCCGAAACAGGCGTACCCGCTTTTTTCATTTGTTCAATATAAAATGGATCATCAGATTCAATCGTTTTATTTCTCTTTAATGTAACACTGTCCCAGGTGATATCCATTGAACCTTCGCTTCCCACTAATTTTAAATAAGTAGTACCGCTGGTGCCATCTACGAAATTACAACGCAATGACAGATTAAAAGGAGCGTGCGCAGCACTTTGCGGATAGTCGAAAGTGCCTAATAAAACATCGGGTACTTCACGGCCGTCTTTCCAGTAACGTAACCCGCCGGATGCGTACACTTTATTTGGTCCCATTGAATTGGTGATAAAATGTAAACTCGAAAAAAGATGTACAAAAAGATCTCCCGACATGCCGGTACCATAATCTAAATAATTTCTCCATCTAAAAAAACGGGTGGCATCAAAAGGCCGTTTTGTAGTATTGCTGATATAGGTTTCCCAATCTACGTTTTCAGTTGACGCATCTGCCGGTATTGGATATTGCCATGCCCCGGTTGGAGAATGGCGTGCCCAGAAACCCTCTGCATAATTTAATTGGCCAATGGCACCGTCTTTTAATAACTGTCTTGCTTTTTCATTACCCAGCGAAGAAACACCCTGACTGCCTACCTGGAATACCATGCCTGTTTCTGTTTGTGCTTTTATTACAGCAGCGCCCTCGGTAATGGCATGTACCATTGGTTTTTCGCAATACACATGTTTACCAGCCCGCATTGCATCTATTGAAATCTGCTGATGCCAATGGTCGGGAGTGGCAATAATAACCGCATCAACATCTTTTCGGTTTAAAATTTCCTTGTAATTACGGGTTAAAAATAAATCATTACCCCATTTTGTTTTGGCATCTTTCAATCGCCCGTCATACAGGTCACATACTGCCACCAGTTTACTATTAGGTACTTTAAGTGCCGTAATTACATCCTGGGTACCCATACCGCCGGCACCAATCAGTGCAATATTTATTTTATCGTTGGGGCTCGATGGTGTTCGTCTTAATCTTTCAAAATAATTATTTTTATTTTCTGTAGCATAAAGGCTTGCCCCAACTGTAACGGCAGCTGATGACAGGGTTAGTTTTTTAAGAAAATTTCTGCGTGATGATCCGGGAAAATTTGTCATTAAATAAAAATTTATGGTATATAAATTAATTTAGGGAAAGGTATTCATTTATTACAAAAGTAGATTACTCTACTTCAATTTCATCTGCAAATAACCATGCAGGATTACCTGCGCCGGGATTACCTGAAGGGATGGTGCCCCAGTTTTTTGCTACTACCCGGATATAACGGCAGTTTTGTACGCTTTCAATTGTTACTTTATCTAATCCTTTGCCCGGTTCTACAGTAACACTGCTCATTTTTATTGGACGTAATATCGCTTGCTGATCTGTATCCAGACTCATTGAATATTGTACATCTACTTTTGAAGGTGCATATATCCAGCTGCCTGGTTGATCTAAAATATGAAGGGTTACTTTTTTGATATCGGTTATTTGTCCCAGATCAATAGTGGCATCAAGGTCGGTACCATTAAATCCCAGAAATTCATTTGAGCGGGATAATTTTAATTCGTTTTGCACACCATTAACCAAAGTAAACGCACCATCGCCGGGATAAGATTTAGAAGGAGGGTTTACTAAAGTTATTTTTTTGCCTGAGGCTTTGTTAAAATGAAAAGACTGGCTTACAGCAGAAAGTGTTTTGCCATTTTCATCATCTAATGAAGCACTCATTCCATTTACAGTTTCCTTTACAAGAATGGGTTTTTCGTATTGTAACTTTGAAGAACTTAGTAAAGAAGGAATCCATTGGATTTTTGCAGTAGTATTGGTTGATGCTATTTTCCATAATACTCCTGCATTATCCTCAGTTGGCAAAACAGTAGCCTGTAAATCATAATAAGCTTTACTGTAGTTTAATTTTTCAGTTTGCATTCTTTTATAAATGGCGGGCAACCTTCTTTCAAAATCTTTCCAGTCTCTTTTATTTTTTGGTGTCCACAATACTTCGCTCAATGCCATCATACGTGGAAAGATCATGTATTCCACTTTGCTGGGATAGGCCATGTATTCTGTCCACACATTACCCTGTGCACCTAAAACATGTTTGGCCTGCTCTGCATTTAATACTGCAGGTACCGGTTCGTAACTGTATACTTTATCCAATGGCAGATATCCGCCGATGGTTACACTGTCTTCATTTTTAGATTGACTGTGATCTAAATAACAATGGCTGCCCGGTGTCATAATCACATCGTGATTTTGTTTGGCTGCTTCAATGCCACCTTCTTCGCCACGCCAGCTCATCACCATAGCATTGGGTGCAAGGCCGCCCTCTAAAATTTCATCCCAGCCAATGATTTTTTTACCCTTGCCATTGATGTATTTTTCAATGCGCTGAATAAAATAACTCTGCAGGCCATGTTCGTCTTTTAAATTATTCTCTTTAATCAGTTGCTGGCAAAATGGAGAACGCTTCCAGTTTTCCTTAGGGCATTCATCGCCACCAATATGTATGTATTTAGAAGGGAATAACTGCGCTACCTCATCAATCACATCCTGTAAAAAATTAAAGGTATACTCTGTTGGCGCAAACACATCTTCAAAAACACCCCAGGTTTGTTGCACCTGTTTACCTGCTTTGCTGCCGGCCCATGGTGTTTTACCTATGCTGGTACTTTCATCAGGGAAACAGCTTAGCTGCGGATATGCTGCAATAGCTGCAGAAGAGTGCCCGGGCATTTCAATTTCGGGGATCACTTCTATAAATCTGTCTGCTGCATATTTTACAATATCCTTTATTTGATCCTGTGTGTAAAAGCCACCATAAGGCGTATTGTCATTTCCTTTACCTGGGTAACGGCCAATAATGGTGCCATTGCGGAATCCGCCTACAGAAGTTAATAATGGATATTTTTTTATTTCTATTCTCCAGCCCTGGTCTTCGGTTAAATGAAAATGAAAAATATTGTACTTATAAGCAGCTAAATAATCAATGTATTTTTTTATAAAATCAACAGGATAAAAGTGACGTCCCACATCAAGGTGCATACCGCGGTAGGCAAATCTTGGCTCATCATTTATTTCCACTGCCGGAATGGTATATACCGGACGAAAACTTTTTTGCTGTTCGGCAGGCAGTAACTGCAATATGGTTTGTACACCATAAAAAGTGCCTTCAGCAGTTTGTCCGTTAACAGTAATGCTTTGAGGGGTGGCCAATAAAGTATATGCACCTGTTTTGCCGGGCACCAAACTTTGCAAAGTGGTTAACTGAATATAATTACTGGTGGCTGATGTTGCCTTTTTTAAACTAAAGCCAAATTTCTTTTTCAGACTGTTGTTTAAAAAATCGGCAGCTCGGTCATCTACTCCGTTTTTTATTATCAGTACAGTTGCCGCAGACAAAGAAAATTTTCCTGTACCGGTTTTTAGAGATGCAGGCATGGGTACAATGTTCAATTGCGAAAAACAATGAACACTAAACAGCATGCACAGGAATACCATGTTTTTTTTCATAAAAAATTATTGTAGTTGTTTAGCAAGTGCCGATTTTGTTGGCAGAATCGCTTTGTATTCTTTTGCAAATATTTGTTTGTTTTTTTCAGGCAGGGTAAACTCAATTACAGCCTTATTTTCCTGCTTGCATAAAATAATACCAATGGTTTTATTTTCTTTGGGCAGTTTTATTTTTCTGTCGTAGTAATTTACATACATCTGCATTTGCCCAATATCCTGATGTGTAAGCTTCCCTATTTTAAGATCAAATAAAACAAAACATTTTAAATGCCGGTTATAAAAAACAAGGTCTACATAAAAAGTATCTCCTTCAAATGTAAACCGCT
This sequence comes from Ferruginibacter sp., assembly GCA_037140275.1. Lineage (GTDB taxonomy): Bacteria > Bacteroidota > Bacteroidia > Chitinophagales > Chitinophagaceae > Ferruginibacter. The sequence continues at coordinate 5,013 of JBAXET010000056.1, forward strand.
TTTGCCGGCCTTCAAATAAAAAGCCATTCCCCAGTTCCAGCATAAAATGTTCAAGCCTGTTAATGATAGCAGTCTCCAAATCACTTTCAGAGTACCGCTCATCTGTTTTCAGGTCTAAAAATTCCAGCACATAATGGCTCTTTAGTGCATCTGTAGCTTTTTGTATGATATGGCCTTTGCTGGATAATTTTTGTAACCCTTTTTTATCCTTGCTCAGTGCAATGCGTTCATATAAAGAAGTATTATACTGCCGCTTTAATTCTTCTACGGTCCAGTTATTTTTTACAGCTTCTATTTCATAAAAATTTCTTTCTCCTTCGTCTTTTACTTTTAGCAATTGAAAATAATGTGTCCACGATAAATTAAAAAAAGACAGATTTTTTTCGGTAGTTTTCAATTTCCGAATGATTGATTCGGAAATTGCTTTTTGAGGTATATTTTTCAATTTCCGAATGATTGATTCGGAAATTCGATGACTGTAAGTAAGATAAAATTTTCTAAAGGCTTCTAAATTATCTACTGAGTATCCGCGCCCAAATTCTGCTGATAAATACCCGCTCAATGTGACTAAAATTTCCTTAGCATAACCGGCTCTTTTATGTCCCTGCTGCTCATCTTCTACAATCATTCTTCCAATCTCAAAGTAAGTAATCAGCATGGTGGTATTCACATTGCGTACAATGTTTTGCCTTGCTTCTTCAATAACAGCCTGTACAGCTTTAAATAATATGAGCGGCTTACTTCTGCGCATAAAAAATAATTTTACAAGTCTGTATTTATTGATTCAATACCGGTAAAATAAATTTGGTTTGATTATTTACATCATGGAATATTTTAATCGTTGACTTTTGAAAATCACTGTCATCACAATGATAAATATCAGTGAATTTTTGCGGATTACGGTCGGCAATAGGGAACCAGCTGCTTTGAATCTGTATCATCAGCTTATGTCCTTTTTTAAAGGTATGCGCCACATCGGGTAAAGTATATTTTACTTCAGTAATTTTTCCGGGCACAAAGGGTTCGGGTTTTTCAAAACTATTGCGGAATTTACCCCGCATAATTTCTCCGCGTACCAGCATCTGATAACCACCCATAGGATAGTTGTTGCCGTTACCCTTACCAAATTCTTTTTCATCGTAGGTGAACTCATCGGGAAAAACATCAATCAGCTTCACCACAAAATCGGCATCCGTGGTGGAAATACTTACCATCAGGTCGGCAACTAACGGTCCGGCTAAACTAAGGTCATTATCTAAAATGCCTGTAGAAAAAGTCAGCACATCGGTTCTGCGGCTGGCAAAGCGCTGGTCATCGGTCATGTATTCTCTTGTTCTGTGCAGGTGCACGTCTTCGGTATAAGGAACCGGATGTGCGGGATCGCTGATGTATTCGCTGAATGCTTCAGCTCTTTTACTTTTATCTTCAGGTTTAATCTTTTCAGCGCCATTTTCAAAACCTAAACTGCCATCCCATTTAATATACAGGTTAGAGCTAGTGGTGTTTTGCGGCGGCCATTGCTGAAAAGTTTTCCATTCATTGGCACCACTGAAAAAGATATTGGCTTCTGCAATATCTCTTACGGTACCTTTTAATTTAAGGTAAAAATTAAAGAACGGGATTTCAATATTGCGCTGGTAATACTCACTGGTTTTGCTGCCAAAGCGGATATTACCCATATAATCGCCATTGCTTCTGCCGCCCCAGCCTCCATGAAACCATGGACCCATTACCAAACGGTTATCGGTATTTTTACTTTTTTCTTCAATGGCTTTGTATAAATTCCATGCGCCAAAACAATCTTCTGCATCAAATAAACCACCCACTACCAGCATGGCAGGTTTTATATTGGTTACAAAATTTCTTGGGTTACGGGCTTGCCACCAGGCATCGTAATTAGGGTGGTTCATCAGGTCATTCCAAAAGGCAATACTGTCGCCCATGATCTTGCTGAAATTTTTTAGCGCCCCAGTTTTTAAAAAGAAATCATAATTGTCTTCGGATGGAATGCGAAATCCTGGTTTGCCAACCGTGGTAGGTTTGGGGCGGGGAATACCAAAGCCGCTGTAAAAATTAAAGCCATCCATGAACATTAAGGCGCCGTTATGATGAAAATCGTCGCCAATAAACCAATCGGTTACGGGTGCCTGCGGACTAACTGCTTTTAAAGCAGGATGATTGCTGAGTGCAGCCATGGTACTGTAAAAGCCGGGGTAAGAAATACCAAAAACTCCCACCCGTTTATTATTGCCCGGTATATTATTGATCATCCAGTCTATGGCATCATAGGTATCACTGGCTTCGTCAAACTCAGTGCCTTTTTTATTGGGATTAAAAGGCCTAACATCCACATAAGTGCCTTCACTCATCCACTGGCCACGCACATCCTGTATGGCAATAATATAGCCTTCTTTTAAATAGTTGATCCAGTAGCTTTCGTACAGGCGGGGGTTGAATTTATCTTCGCCATACGGTGAGCAGGTATAGGGTGTGCGGTTAAATAAAACCGGGTGTTTTACAGAAGAATCTTTAGGAATATAAAAAGCAGTAAATAATTTTATGCCATCTCTCATGGGCAGCATTCTTTCTATTTTATAATAGTTATCACGCACCCATAGTGAATCTGCATTTTGAGCCATTAAGCCGGTGATGCAAACAAAGGAAAGCAGCAGGACAAAAAAATATTTTTTCATTTTGTAGAAATTTGAGTGCTAAATTTAACGAATCTAAATTGTATCTGATGGCAAATAATGATGAACTGATTAATAAATTTTATACCGCATTCAATGCACTGGATGCAACAACAATGAACAGTTGTTATAGTGATGATATTGTATTTTTCGACCCTGTGTTCGGACTCCTGAAAGGAGAAGAAGCCAAATCAATGTGGCAAATGCTCTGTAAAAATGCCAAAGAGTTTTCTCTTACCTATGGTAACATTATTCATTTGGATGATGAGTATAGTACCTGCGATTGGGTAGCCACATATACCTTCAGTAAAACTGGCAAAAAAGTAGTCAATAAAGTAAGGGCCAATTTGAAATTTGCCGATGGTAAAATTATTGAACACAGTGATGCCTTCAGTGTACACCGCTGGGCGGCTCAGGCATTGGGTTTTAGCGGCTGGTTACTGGGCTGGAATACCTTCTTTCAAAATAAAATTAAAAACGGCGCTAAGAGGAGTTTGTTGCAGTATATGCAGGGGAGGAGGTAGTGGGTAGTTAGTAGTTAGTAGTTGGTAGTTGGTAGTTGGTAGTTTGTGGTTGGTAGTTTGTGGTTGGTAGTTGGTAGTTAGTAGTTAGTAGTTAGTAGTTGGTAGTTGGTTGTTAGTAGTTAGTAGTTGGTAGTTGGTAGTTGGTAGTTGGAGTTTTGGGTGCCGCAAGCTAAATGATATTCACTATTGACTATTCACCATTCACCATTCACTATTCACCATTCACTATTGCATTTTGCAAAAAATCTTTCTATTTTGTTCTGTACAATTCTGTTCACCAAAAAATATTAATATGATGTATCTGTTTAACGACCTTAACTGGCTGGCAATACTGGCTGGTGCATTTGGATATTTTTTACTAGGGGCTTTATGGTATTCACCTGTATTATTTGTAAAAAAGTGGCTTGCCTATTTAAAGATTGATGTAAATGCTCCGGATGCTAAAAAAGGAATGGCCCTGCAATTTGGGGGCTCTTTTTTGATGATGCTGATACAAAGTATTGCCATAGCAATACTGGCAGAAAGACTGGGTATCCGCGGTGATGGCTGGATGAGTGGCGTTAAGCTGGGTTTGTTAACCGGCTGTTGTTTCAGCTCTGCCACCATTGGTGTAAATTATTTGTATGAAAGCAAACCGCTGGGTTTATTTTTGATCAATGCAGGGTATGCTGTTGCTGGAAATATTATTGCTGCAATCCTTATCTGCAGCTGGAATTAAAAGCATGTTGAATAATTAAAAAGGTCAGCAAAATATTGCTGACCTTTTTAATTATTTTAAACCAAGGGTATTACTCCACTTTGGTAATCTTTACAATATTGGTGGGCAAATGTAATTCAATAGGAGTACTGCCGGTGTTTACCACCACATCTCCCGGGCTTATAAATCCTCTTTGTTTCAGAATTTCAATCTGGTCGAAAATGATATCATCCAGACTTTCTTCCTCGGCATAATAAATCGCTCTTACGCCCCAGCTTAAGCTTAACTGGTTAATCAGACTTCTTTCTTTACTGAAAATAAACAAATGCGATTTAGGACGGTAACTGCTGAGCATAAATCCGGTATAACCACTCTGCGTCATTCCAATCAACGCACTGGCATGTGTATCGTGCGCCAATTTACAGGCGGTGTAACAAGTAGCGTCACTTAAAAAAGAAGGAGAGTGGGGCTGTGGTGTTAAAATATCATCGCGGTTATATTCATACACCGATTTCTCCACTTCCATAATAATCTTGCTCATCATTTCCACTACCATAGTGGGATAATCTCCCATTGCAGTTTCGCCACTCAGCATAACGGCATCGGCACCTTCCAGCACCGCATTGGCCACATCGGTAACCTCACTGCGGTTAGGCTTGGTGCGTTCCATCATACTTTCCATCATCTGCGTAGCTACAATTACCGGTTTGGCGCGGCGCATACATTTACGGATGATCTCTTTCTGAATAATGGGCACCTGCTCTACAGGAACTTCCACACCCAGATCGCCTCGGGCCACCATTACACCATCACTCTCTACAATAATATCCCTGATATTTTTTAATGCCTCGGGCATTTCAATTTTAGCAATTACTTTTATTTTACTCTCCTTGCTTTTAATGATCTTTTTAAGATCAATAATATCAATGGCCTTACGTACAAAAGAAAGCGCCACCCAGTCTAAATCATTTTCAATAATAAAATCCAGATCGGCTTTATCTTTTTCTGTTAAAGAAGGCATGGTTAATGCCGAATCGGGAAGATTAACTCCTTTTTTAGGTAATAAAGTACCGCCCAGTGTAACTGATATTCGTACTTCTTTGTCGTTTAAAATTGCTTCTACTTTAACCTCCATCTTTCCATCATCCAAAAAAATACGTTCGCCCGGTTTAACGTCTTTGGCAAGGTTGGGGTACGATACATAAATTTTTTCTAATGTGCCTACCATTTTTTCTGTGGTAAAAATAAATTGGCTGCCGTCAATTAATTCCAGTTTACCACCTTCCAGTTCACCCACTCTTAATTTAGGGCCCTGCAAATCTCCCAGGATGGCAATATTGTAAGGTTCTTTTTGATTGATTTCCCGAATAAATTCAATGATCTTCAGTTTATCGTCATAGGCACCATGAGAAAAATTTAGTCGGAATACATTTACACCGGCTTTTACCAGTTCCAGTAATTTATCGTAAGTATCACATGCCGGTCCAACGGTGGCAACAATTTTTGTTCTTTTTTGGGAATGCTGAATACCTGCCTGCTTATCCATTTGCTTATGCAGGTATTGTGTTAGGTTTTTGCTCATAAAATAATTAATGATGCTTGTTAGATAGTGAACTGTCTGAAATTAATACAATCAATTAGGTAGATAAAATCTTTACCACTTTCATCCATTCTTCACTAATCCTTTGTTTTTTCTTAACGGCCTCGTTTAAAGGGGTATAGTGCATTTTGTTATTTACAATACCCACAAATACATTGTGTCTTCCTTCAATCAGGCATTCCACAGCATGATAGCCCATGCGGCTGGCAATCAGCCTGTCCATACAACTCGGACTGCCACCTCTTTGAATATGACCCAATATACATACCCTTACTTCCTGCTGCGGTAATCGTTCCTGAATTACTTTGGCTACTTCGTTTGCACCACCAAATTCATCTCCTTCTGCCACTACAATCAGATTTACTAATTTATGACGGCGTTCTTTTTCTTCCAAAGCCTGAATAATATCTGTCATGATGGTTTTCCGCTCCGGAATCAGAATGTTTTCTGCACCGGTGGCAATACCGCTGTGTAAAGCGATATAGCCGGCATCACGGCCCATTACTTCAATAATGAATAAACGGTCATGCGCATCCGCCGTATCGCGTATTTTGTCAATGGCTTCTACAGCAGTATTTACTGCGGTATCAAATCCAATGGTAAAATCTGTACCTGCAATATCTTTATCAATGGTACCCGGTAAACCAATACAGGGTATATCATATTCATTACTAAATATCTGTGCGCCGCGGAAACTACCGTCGCCACCTATTACCACCAACCCGTTAATACCATGTTTTTTTAAGTTATTATATGCTATTTTTCTGCCTTCGGGAGTAAAAAATTCTTTACAGCGGGAGGTTTTAAGGATAGTGCCGCCTCTTTGAATGATATTGGCCACACTTTTACTTTCCATGCTAAAAATATCATCTTCCACCATGCCGGTATAACCTCTCATGATACCAAAAACTTCTAAACCGTGATAAATACCGGTACGTACAACGGCCCGTACGCAGGCGTTCATGCCAGGACTATCGCCCCCGGAAGTAAGTACACCAATCTTTGTAACTTTCTTTTCCATGCTCCAAAGATAAGTTAAAGAAGTGGTTTTTTAATGCGTCCGAAATACACATTAACTTTCTGCAAACGATTGATATGACAATGAGAGATAGTTTTTAGCTGAAAAACTTAAATGATATACCATGTGTTGGGTATCAGGATGTTTTACTATTGTTTTATATTTATATTAAATTACAGATGATGAAAAAATTGTTGATAATTTTTTGTGCCTTTTGTATAATAACGCCTTCGCAGGGGCAGTTGAAAAAGCTAATTGCTTTTCCAATTACCGGTTATATTGTAAAGGGCAATGATTCTGTGCAGATTGTACAATTAAATTTGCCTGAAGGACTAACTATTGGAAAATCTGAAGCAGGCATATTGAAGTCTGTTAAAAACGGCACAGATACGGTAACGGAATTGGGTACAGGTAAGTGCAATTTGATAAAGAACAATTACTATTATTTCGGCATCATAACTAAAAAAGGCCTTCGTAGTCCAAAAGAGGGCGACTTGCTGTACACTTCAGTAAATGTAAAAGGTTTTTACTTTGGCTATTTGTTTAACGTAGTGCGTTTTGGCATTACCATTAACAGTGTGGAAGAAAGAAAATTGGCAGATATGAAAATGGCGATGACCTTTAAAGATGCTGCAGCAGAACAATCTGTAATTGATTCACTGGTGAATGATGTACATTATACCGGCAAGTCCATGGCGGAACAGCAAAACAGTCAGGATATGGTATTGCCAGACGGGATATTTAAAGGCAAAAAATTATTCGCCACCATGCAGTTGATTACAGATAAAGACGTGATTGCATTTTTAAAATACATTGATGCACGCCCGTCAATCTATGCAGGAAATACCTGGAAATTTTCCGAAATTTTTGCTACCTGGATGGCAAGTGGTACACCAACAGTGCTGGAGTGATTTTAATTGCAATTCAATTACATTCTTTCAGGTACTGCCACACCCAACAACACCATACCGCTTTTAATTACATTTGCCGTCATAGCAGCCAACTGTAAACGCAGTTGTTGCTTTTCTTCAGTTTCTGCATTGGCAATAGAGTGTTCGGTATAAAACGAACTGAATGTTTTAGCAATATTGTATACATAAATGGCAATAGCAGATGGGTTCATTTCATTGCATGCCTGTTCTACAATTACAGGATATTGTTCTAAAGCAACAATTAATTCCTTTTCTAAAGGTAAAAACGCAGACTCTTGGAGGGTTTCAAACCCTCCAAGAGTCTGTATTTTTACTTCAAATTTTCTTAAAATAGATTTTATCCTTGCATGATTGAATTGAATAAACGGTCCGGTAAATCCGTGAAAGTCGATACTCTCCTGCGGATTGAAAATCATTTTCTTTTTAGGGTCAACTCTAAGCAGGAAAAATTTCAATGCACCGAGTCCGATGGTATGGTATAATTCGGTTAACTCATCAGTGGTAAAGTCTTTTACCTTACCCAGTTCTTCTGTTTTTTCCTGTGCTACTTTTTCCATTTCTTCCACAATATCATCTGCATCCACTACATTACCTTCGCGGCTTTTCATTTTGCCGGTGGGCAATTCCACCATGCCATAACTCAAATGGTATATGTCATCAGCATAGGGTAAACCCAGTTTCTGGCAGATGAGCTTAAGCACTTTCATATGATAGTTTTGCTCATCACCAATTACATATATACTCTGGTCAATTTTATACTCTTCATACTTCTGCATGGCCAGTCCAATATCCTGTGTAATGTATACCGAAGTGCCATCTTTACGCTGTACAATTTTTTTATCAAGCCCGTCTTTTTCCAGATCTATCCATACACTGTTATCAGCTTCCTGATAAAACACATTTTTCTGCAGTCCTTCTTCAACTGTTTTTTTACCCAGCAGGTAGGTATTGCTTTCGTAATAAATTTTTTCAAAGTCGCTGCCAATAGTGGTATAGGTAGTATCAAAACCTTCATATACCCAGCTGTTCATCGTTTTCCAAAGTTCCATCACTTCGGGTTTACCGGATTCCCAGTCTAACAGCATTTGCTGCGTGGCTTTCATAATGGGCGCTTCTTTTTCTGCAAGTTCCTGAGTAAGTCCGTTTGATTTCAGTTCTTCTATTTGTCTTTTATATTCGTCGTTGAATTTTACATAGTAATCTCCCACAAAATGATCGCCCTTGGTATTGGTACTTTGCGGCGTGGCACCATTGGCAAACAATTGCCAGGCAATCATGCTTTTGCAAATATGAATGCCCCTGTCGTTTACAATGCAGGTCTTTATTACATCATAACCATTGGCTTTAAATATCTCCGCCACACTCCATCCTAAAAAATTATTTCTTAAATGACCTAAGTGTAATGGTTTATTGGTATTGGGGGAAGAATATTCCACCATTACTTTTTTGCCATTCAGTGCTTTTTTACCAAAGCAGCTGTCATTATAGTTTTTTTGCAAAACTTCCATCCAGTAAGAATCCGATACCGTAAGGTTTAAAAAACCCTTTATAATATTGTAAGCTGTAAAAAGATCAGGATAGTTTTTTACCAGATGTTCGCCCAGTTGGTTGCCAATGGCATCGGGAGATAATTTTAAAGATTTGACTAAAGAAAACAATACCACGGTATAATCGCCTTCAAACTCGGGCTTGGTGGCATTCACCTGAAAATCCTTTTCTGTAAAGGCCTGATTAAACAAAGTGGTGAGGCTTTCTACTGTACTTTCCTGTAACCTTTTAGCTATCGACATGCCGCAAAGATAAAAGGTTTGACGTTTATGGTTTTCCGATTTCTGTTTTTTTGCCTGAGCAGGTTCCCAATAGCCTGAAATGTCAAAAAGGGTAAGGATAACAGAAAACAATAAACCGAAAACCGTAAACAGTTATTTCATATCTTTGCACACTTTTTTACAACTATGATAAGTGCAAATAATATAACGCTGGCCTACGGCAAAAGGGTTTTGTTTGATGAGGTAAACATCAATTTTGTTAAGGGAAACTGCTATGGTATCATTGGTGCCAACGGAGCCGGGAAATCTACATTTTTAAAGATATTAAGCGGCGAAATAGAGCCTAATAAAGGCAGGGTGGATATTACCCCCGGCGAAAGGATGGCGGTATTAAACCAAAATCAGTTTGCATTTGACGAACATACCGTATTGCAAACTGTAATGATGGGCCATAGTGAAATGTGGAAAGTGATGCACGAAAGGGATGCTATTTATTCTAAAGAAGATTTTACAGAAGCCGATGGTATTAAAGCAGGTGAGCTAGAAGAACGTTTTGGCGAAATGGGAGGCTATACTTCCGAAAGTGATTCCGCCACCATGCTGAGCGAACTGGGTGTAAAAGACGAACTGCATAATACCCTTATGAAGGATGTGGCAGCCAATATTAAAGTAAGGGTATTGCTGGCACAGGCCATATTTGGTAATCCGGATATTTTATTGCTGGATGAGCCTACCAATAACCTTGATGTGGAAACCATCGGCTGGTTAGAAAACTTTTTGGCCGATTACGAAAATATTGTATTGGTGGTAAGTCACGATCGTCACTTTTTAGATGCTGTTTGTACCCATGTGGCCGACGTGGATAAAAACAAAATCAAGACGTACACTGGTAACTATACTTTTTGGTACGAGAGCTCTCAATTGGCAGCAAGGCAGGCTTCAGATAAGAATAAGAAGACGGAAGAGAAGAAAAAGGATCTGCTCGACTTTATTGCCCGATTCAGTGCCAATGCATCAAAAAGTAAACAAGCCACTTCCCGTAAAAAGGCGCTGGATAAACTGGTGTTTGAAGATATTACTGCCAGCAGCAGAAAATATCCCGGCATTATTTTTAAGCAGGAAAGAGAAGTAGGTAATGAAATCTTAAAAGTAGAGAACCTGACCGCATCAGTTGATGGGAAAACTTTATTCAGCAAGGTACGTTTCGATATACAAAAAGGAGAGAAGATTGCTTTTGTAAGTAAAGATCCTATGGCACTCACCACTTTCTTTGAAATTTTAAACGGTAGGATAAAACAGGATTCCGGAACTTATGAATGGGGAACCACAGTTACAACAGCGTATCTTCCCAATGATAATACTGAATATTTTGTGGGCAGCAGCTATAATTTGATGGACTGGTTACGTCAGTACGTGCCACCGCAAACCAAAGACGTAGACGAAGATTTCATACGCGGCTTTTTAGGTAAGATGTTATTTACCGGCGACGAGATCATGAAAAAAACCAATGTGCTGAGCGGAGGAGAAAAAGTGCGTTGTATGGTAAGTAAAATGATGTTGCAGAATCCTAATGTGCTGATGCTTGATGAGCCTACCAACCACCTTGATCTGGAAAGTATTACGGCATTCAATGATAGTATGATTGCCTATACCGGTATTGTACTGTTAACTACGCATGATCATCTGTTTATGCAAACTGTGGCTAACCGTATTATTGAACTTACACCCAAAGGGATCATTGATAAGCTGATGACTTATGATGAATACCTGGATGATGAAAGGGTGAAAGCAGCAAGAACGGAGTTATACAGCTAAGCATACATTAAATAAGTAGTGCTGTTTTTAGATTAAGCACTACTTATTACTTACAACTTATTACTTACAACTAGAATTGCTTCCTTGGCAAAAAATAAATTAATAGCGTTCATTGATATTTTTTATCCTCTGTTCCGCAGATTTATGCCCGAGCAAACTTACCGGTATGCTGTATGCGGCGGCACTAATACATTACTCTCAATAGTGGTATTCAATTTGTTTTTGAAAGGGGTATTTAAGGAGCAGAATGTAGATCTTGGGTTTGTAGTATTAAAGGCCTACAATGCGGCATTATTCGTTTCATTTTGTGTAAGCTTTATTGTGGGATTTGTATTATTAAAATACCTGGTGTTTATTGAATCTAATCTTAAAGGGCGCATACAATTATTCCGTTACCTGATGTCGTACTTATTTAATTTGGGTATCATGTATGTATTAATGAAAGTATTCGTCGAATTTTTCGGTATCGATCCCAAATATGCCCAGCTAATTAATACTGTAATAGTGGTAGCCATCAGTTATGTGAGCCAAAAGTATTTCACTTTCCGTGTAAAGGATAGTACAGGATAGTTTTTTAAATCTTATTTAATCAAATTGGGTATATGTGAAATAAATGTTAAGGAACTTGTGTTTTCTTAACAAAAGAATCATAACTTGCGTATACAAAAAAATAGCCCCCCTATGGAAATAGGGCGGCTTTAACGATTGCTTGCTATATGAAAATTCTTAATTGATTTTGTTTGTTTGCTAAAGATTTTGTTCGCTTGATGCATGTAATATGCAGTTTATAACGATTGATTGTTCTCTTTAACGATTGTCTGCTACTTTAATAGCTCATCCACTGCCACAAAGGTAGGATGAGTTTTTTTTTGCCCGCAACCAACTTAAGGGTCATTTTATTACCCTTAATAGGGCTTTAATAAGCTGAAACCTTTGCTGCCACTGCATTTTTGTTTAAATAGTTAATGATGCCCAAGGCTTTTTTATATTGCAAATTCCTGCAAAAAATACCATTTTGTTTAAGAAAACCTGCATTCTCAGGCATTTCCTTTAAAAATAATTTATAGTAAAGCAAACTATAATATGGTAATAAAGTACTGATCCTTTAACTTTGAAACAGAATTAATACTGTACACGCAAAAAA
>JBAXET010000057.1:0-17029 GCA_037140275.1 Ferruginibacter sp.
GTATTAAGAAGATTATTTTTTTCATCTTGTAATTTTCTTAAAGATAAAAATAACATTGCTTTCAGCAATACCGGATTAAAGAAATTTTTAAATTTAGCTGGAGTTACAGGATTAGAGACTTTACTACTATTTTTGAGGCATACAATTTACCTGAGGAAAGATGAAAAAAATCAGCTCAATTAAAAACATCAAAATTTCTAAAGCGCTTCCATCCTTTTGATTGTAATAACAGTGGGAGCAATTATGGACACAGGAAAAAATAGTAGCGAAGGTAAAACTACTAAGGCCGACAATTTTACAAGTATTGCAATTTCAAAAATGCTTTTTGCCTTATCTATCTACTTCTGGTTAAAAAGAATGATAATTTTGATTAATTTTTTTTACACTTTGTTCTCTAACTTTTTTCCCTGTTCAAAATCATTCACATTTTTTAAAGTAACCAATGCAATTTGCGTTAATGCTTCATCGGTTAAAAAGCCTTGGTGCGAGGTGATAAGTACATTAGGAAAACTCAGCAGGCGCATGATCACATCGTCTTCAATAATATTTTCGCTCAGGTCGTGAAAGAAAATTTTTTCTTCCTGCTCGTATACATCAATTCCCAAATACCCCAGTTTACCTGTTTTTAATGCATCAATTGCTGCTACGGTATTAATGAGTGCTCCACGACTGGTATTAATGAGCATGGCTCCCTTTTTCATAATTGCCAAAGTATGATCGTTGATCAGGTGCTTGGTTAGTTCTGTTAGCGGACAATGCAGTGAAACTACATTGCTCTGCTCCAGCACATCGGTTAAGGGTAAATATTGCACGCCTGCCGCTTCTAAATCTTTATTGGCAATAAGGTCAAATGCCAGCACTTTACAACCCAACCCCAGCATAATATGTGCAAAGCATTGTCCTATTTTACCGGTTCCAATTACACCTACAGTTTTACCAAACAAATCAAACCCGGTTAGCCGGTCCAATGAAAAATTACCTTCCCGTACCCGGTTATAGGCTTTATGTGTTTTTCTGTTCAGTGTCATAATCAGCGCCAGTGCATGCTCGGCCACTGCATGAGGCGAATAGGCCGGAACCCGAACTACAGCAATATCATTTTCAATTGCTGCAGCCACATCCACATTATTAAACCCGGCACAACGTTGTGCAATCAGTTTTACTCCAATTTGAGCAAGAGCTTTTATTACAGGAGCATTCAACTGATCATTTACAAAAGCACAAATAGCATCGCAGCCTTTTGCCAGATCAACAGTTTCGGTATTTAACTGCGCTTCAAAATATTTGATTCGGTGCGTGGTATTATATCTTTCAAAATATTCTTTATCGTAAGGCTGTGTTGAAAAAAATGCTATTTTCATTATACAAATGTAGTATTTACTCATAACAGGCAACAGGATTAGATATTTATCGGCATCAGCATAAAATATAACCGCAAGATACTTCCCAATGAAGAACGGTTTTACATTCATCCTGAATCAGACAGGGGACATGGATTGAATATCATGATCATTTCCATTGCATGAACGGCTTTATTTCTACTTTGGAAACTGACAGGTGACAATTAATATTGATCAGCAGGAGTAAGCAGCATTAAATTCTGCTAATTCTTCTTACCTTAAAGAAGGCATATTACATCAACAACAAAAACTATTACAGATTTAAACAATCCACACTTTGAACCACTTTATTTTTCTGCAGGAATGGAATAACAGTGCCATCGCAATTTTGATGGCCATGTTTTTAATTCCTGTACTGATTGTATATTTAATGATTACTGCTATTTTAAAAACTATCCCGCAGGTACAAGTCTATTTCGGTGAAGTAAAAAAGAACAGACAATGGCTGTACTGGATAATACAGTTGGGCATTTTTATGGCATTACTGGGCATAATGATTGCCATAGCATATTTATGGAAGTAAAAATATCTGCAGCGCCGGAATACTAGTATTTACTGCAACTCAATAACTCAGCTTCAACTCCACCCTTCTGTTCTTTCCCCTTCCTGCTTCGGTGGAATTATCTGCTATAGGTTGCGTATCTCCGTAGCCTTTAAAACTAATCCTGTTGGATGTAATGCCTTTCATAATAAAATAATCAGCTACTGCTTTTGCCCTTTGCTGGCTCCAGTAAATATTTCTTTCGAAGCTGCCTTTATTATCAGAGTGGGCTGCAATTTTTAATTTTACTTCCGGATTTTCTTTTAATATTGTTATTACAGCATCTAAAGCAGTTAAAGATTTAGCTTCTATTTTATCACTTGCAAATGCAAAGAAAATCTGCCTGGCCGCCATATCCACTTTTTGTTTTACTTCGGTTTTAATTTCGGGACAACCATTATTTTCCTTTGTACCCACAAGTGCAGGGCATTTATCTTCCTCATCAGGTATGCCGTCCTTATCTGCATCAGGTACGGGGCAACCTTTATATTTTGCTATACCCGGCACATTTTTACATTGATCTTCTTTATCTGCAATGCCATCATTATCGCTGTCGGGGCAACCATTTAATGCGCCTTTTTCTGTTGGACAAGAGTCCTTATCATCAGGCACTCCGTCTCCATCAGTATCCGCCACTTTAGCAACAGGCAAAGCAGGAGTTAAAGAAATAGCAGGAATTACAGTGACAGGTTTTACTTTTTTAGATGTAACAGTTTTATGCCTTTGAATAAAACCCAGGGAATACATCATGTAATCGTTACTGATACCATCTGTTAATGCTTTACGCCATTGTGCCTGTAACACCAGAAAAGCTCCTTCACTGAACCTGAATCTAAATCCTGCACCAACAGGTGCATACACCGCCATTTGTTTTGAAAAGAATCCCACTCCTGCACCACCGGTTATAAATGGATTTACAGCTGCATTATTATTCAATAACCTGAAATGCAATAATGCATCCAGTTGTGTACTAAACCCTGCCTGTCCGATACTGTCATCCTTTACAAATCCTTTTGAAAAATTGGATAGTGTGGCAGAAAAAGTACCGGAAAAATCAATATGCTTTGTAAGGCCTTTCCAGTAACTGGCCCCAATACCAAATGATTTATTTCCCGGTTTCAGCCAGTCTTTTTGCTGAACTGCTTTTGTAAAAGAAGAATCTTTAACCGTTTTTAAAAAACTATAGTCAGATAAATTAACATTGAAAGAAAATACACCATGCCTGTAATCTGCCGGTTGCTGTGCAACAGATGCAGTGATTGAAATAACAAAAAGAATGACAAGATTTAAAAAGATTGATTTCATTGATTTTTATTTTCCCGGTTACAGATAACCGGCAGTTATGCTAAAACCACTATTGATACTTTTCCGTTGCAGCAAGCCAACAATATATAAAAAGCCTTCGTATTGAAGGCTTTAAAAGAGTATTGGTTAGGGGTTTTTATGTTTATTTAAAACAAAAGTATGACTTTGCATTGTTATAACAAATATCCTGTACTACTTTCCCCGTCCATAATATATCATTGGGCAATTCGCCATTTTCAATTTCTTCTCCCAGCATATTACACAGCAGGCGGCGGAAATACTCGTGCCTTGGGAAAGACAGGAAGCTTCTGCTATCGGTTAACATGCCTACAAACTTGCTCAGTAATCCCATATTGCTGAGGGTGTTTATTTGTTTTATCATACCGTCTTTTTGATCCAGAAACCACCAGCCAGAACCATACTGCACTTTACCAGCTACACTGCCGTCATTGTAATTACCAATCATGGTGGCCATTAATTCATTGTCGGCCGGATTCAGGTTATATAAAATTGTTTTAGCCAGCTGATCGGTAGTATCTAATTTATTTAAAAATTTAGACAGTGCTCTGGCCTGAGAAAAATCACCGATACTGTCCCATCCTGTATCTGGTCCAAGCTGTGATAACATTCTAACATTGTTATTTCTTAATGCCCCCAGGTGAAATTGCTGTACCCAGCCTTTTTCGCAATCCCACTTAGCAAATTCAATCAGCATAGCCGATTTAAATTTTAGGTTCTCGGTATAGTCTAATGCTTTACCGTTTCTTATTTTATCAAAAATATTGCTGATCTCCACTTCGGTATAGTCTTCTGCATAAATCTGTTCTAGTCCGTGATCAGACACTGAAGCCCCATTAGCTGCAAAATAATCGTGGCGGTTTTTTAATGCCGTCAGATAATCAGCATAAGAGCTCACTGAAACATTAGCTGCAGCTTCTACTTTATTTACATAAGCATTAAACACTTCCACATCATCAACATTCATTGCTTTATCAGGCCTGAATGCAGGCAATACCCGTATAGGGCAATGGTCTGCAGCAATTTTTTGATGGTGCTCTAGATTATCGATTGGATCGTCGGTAGTACAGAGTGTTTTTACGTTCATCTTTTTAAGCAATCCCAGTACACTATATTCTTTTGTTTGTAATAAGGCAGTCGCTTGATCATACACAGCTGCAGCAGTATCTGCATTTAATATGGTATCAATATGGAAGTAGCGTTGCAATTCCAGATGCGTCCAGTGATATAAAGGATTGCGTAAGGTATATGGCACCGTTGCCGCCCATTGTTGAAATTTTTCAAAATCACTCGCATCGCCGGTAATATATTTTTCATTGATACCATTGGTGCGCATGGCCCTCCATTTGTAATGATCCCCGTATAACCATACCTGGGTTAGATTGGCAAAATTTATATCATTTGCAATCTGCTCGGGCGACAGGTGATTGTGATAGTCAATGATAGGCATCTCTTTGGCAAACTCATGATAAAGAGTTTGCGCCGTTTTGTTTTGCAACAGAAAGTTTTCGTCAAGGAACTTTTTCATAAAATTTTGTTTTGCCAATTAAGGCGCAAATTAACACTTAAAAAAAATGCTCAATTTAAAATAGAAATGCATACTTAAAGTCATTTGCTTTTTTCTGATTTTTGTATTGAACATTACTTATTGAATATTTTTTAAACTTATCAATTTAAGAACGACTTATAAACTCACCCCTCTCTTCCATGGAATAAAATCATCCTGATTCAGCAATACTGCTTTAGGAATGATTTCTCCACTGGCAGCTTTGATGCAATATTCCAGTATCTCTGCCCCCATTTGTTCAATTGTTTTTTCGCCTTGTACCACAGGACCGCAATCAATATCAATGATATCATTCATGCGCTTGGTCAAATTGCTGTTGGTGCTCACTTTTATAGTTGGACAAACCGGATTACCTGTTGGGGTACCCAGTCCTGTTGTAAACAAAATTAAAGTAGCGCCGCTTGCAGCTTTACCTGTTGTGGCTTCCACATCATTACCCGGTGTGCAAACCAAACTTAATCCGGGTTTGGTAACCGGCTCGGTATAATCCAGCACATCCACCACGGGCGATGTACCTCCTTTTAATGCAGCACCATTACTTTTAATAGCGTCGGTAATTAAACCGTCTTTAATATTACCGGGAGAAGGATTCATATGAAATCCGCTGCCCACTCTTAAAGCCTGGTTATTGTAAGTGGTCATTAAATGAATGAACTTATTGGCAGCTGCTTCATCAACCGTACGGTCAATTAAGTTTTGTTCAGCACCACATAGTTCAGGAAATTCTGCAAGTAAAATCTTACCTCCTAATGCCACCACTAAGTCACTTAATACCCCTACAGCAGGATTTGCACTGATACCACTGAAACCATCACTACCCCCGCATTTTACACCGATGCATAATTTGGTAAGTGGTGCAGGCCTGCGTTCTATTTTATTAATTTCAATCAATCCTTCAAATGTTTTTTTAATGGCTTCTGCAACCAATTGCTCCTCGCTTTGCGATTGTTGCTGTTCAAAAATATATAGAGGCTTGTCGAAATTTGGATTGAGTTGTTCCAGATCTTTTTTAAAATCTGCTACCTGTAAATTCTGGCAACCCAAACTTAACACAGTTACACCAGCCACATTGGGATGATTGGCATATGCGGCCAGTAATTTGCCCAGTATACCTGCATCCTGACGGGTTCCACCACAGCCACCCTGATGATTTAAAAACTTAATGCCATCTACATTTTTAAAAGGCCGAGGCCCCTTCCCTGCCTTCCCCCATGGGGAAGGAGCTAAAGACTCTAATGAGGGCAGCTCTTTTCCTTCTTTATATGCTTCAACAAGTATTTGAGTATACTGTTTGTATTTATCTGCCACTGCATAGCCCAACTCGTTGTGCAATGCTTCTTTTATTACATCCATATTCCTGTTTTCACAGAATACCGTTGGAATAAACAACCAGTAGTTTGCAGTGCCCACATCACCGTTACTGCGGTGATAACCATTAAATGTACGGCCTTCAAACTGCGATACATCCGGCGCCTGCCATTTAAAATCAGTTTTACGGTAAAAAAACGGCTCTGCCGCATGCTTGATATTTTCTGTGCTCATCCAACTGCCTTTAGCAATGTCTTTTTGTGCAGTACCTACCAGCACACCGTACATAATAACCTTATCCCCTGTTTTCAGATCGGTGGTAAAAAATTTATGCTTTGCCTTAACATCATCAGGTAATAAATAATTTTCGCCTCCAAATTCTATTGTATCGCCTTTAATCAAATCGGTCAATGCCACCAGCACATTGTCTTTAGGATGTACTTTTAAAACCTTTTGTTTCATAACTGCTTTTATATTTTAACTGTTGAGTTTTCTAACACTTCCTTCATCCCATATTTTAAAATGTCTTCCACATTTTCTGTAACACTTTCTGTAAAACCTGGTAAAACAGAAAGATCTGTATTCCACAAAGCAGTATTAGATAGAATATTTTGAATCATTTCGCCCACATTGCTGTTTTTCCATTGCTCAAAGAAATAACCTGCCTTGGGATCTTTAACAGGATAGTCAGTGCCGTTAAAATTACCATAATAAATATCATGCTCCTGCTTAACCACTTTCATAAATACCAGATAGGCTGCAAAACCAAGTGCCATATTTTCCGGAACTGTTTTATACTGTTCTGCAAATTTAACCAGCACCTGTGCAATCCTCATTTCTAATTTAGCAGTATAATTCAAACTGATATTGATCCAGTGATGTTCAATACTTGGATTACTAAACCGATCCAGCACTTTTGCTGCAAATGCCTGTGCTTCTTCCTGAGGCAATGCATAAGGAATGGCTTTGGCAATTTCTTCTGTCATCAGATTATTTACAAATTTAGATACTTCTGGATTGTACATAGCTTCTTTCACCGAAACTATTCCGGATAAAAATGCCACAGCACAGGTTAAAGAGTGAGTGCCATTAAGTAAACGTAATTTCAATTCTTTAAACTTAGTGATATCAGCAGCAATAACCACTCCGCTATCTGCTGCTGCAAAACTTAATATAGACTTGATTTTATCATCGCCTTCAATAGCCCATAAACGGTATACTTCACTCATGGTGATCAGGTCATCTGTATACCCCAACTCATTTTCTAAAGCCAGCTTAGCTGCTGCATCAGGTTTGCCCGGCACAATCCTGTCAACCAAAGAACTGCAGAAACTGTTATGTTTTTCCAGCCATTCAATAAAATTAGCTTCAAGGCCATTTAAATGAGCCAGTTCAAAAACAATTGACTCCAATTTTTTTCCATTATCGCTGATCAGTTCGGTTGGTACTATTACCATTCCGCATTGTTCGCTGCCGTCAAAAGCTTTATACCGTTCGTATAAAAATGCCAGTAATTTTGCAGGGAAAGAAACTGGTGGGTGATGCTGGATATCTTCTTTTACCAGTTCAATTCCTATTTCAGTAGTATTAGAAATCACCACCTGCATTTCAGGAATATGAGCACATTTTAAAACAGCTGCCCATTCATCTTTGGCAGATAAAACCCTGCTGATGGCAGAGCAAATAATATTTTCAGATACTGCTTTTCCATTTTCCACACCGCGGATACATAAAGTATATAAGCCATCCTGTTTTTCAAAAGCGGCACTATCTCCTCCGCTGGTAGATTTTACCACTACAATACGGCCATTAAAAATTCCCTGTCGGTTCGCTTTGTCAATAAAATAATCGGGTAAGCCGCGGAGTAATACTCCGGTACCAAACTGCAATACTTTTTCCGGAAGATCAAAAATTCCATCTGGCACATTCTCCACTTTCCCGGCCTGTATATTTTTTAATGTAAATTTTGATAAAGTCATTGTTGTAATTTGATTTATTATAATGCTGTATTAATTCTTTTTAACCCATTTAGCTGCCCATTCAGGATATTCTGTACTCAATAATTTTGCCGCCCAGTTACCATAATACGCATAGCCAACCCGGCGTTCGTTCTCTATCTCGGCTAATGTTTTTTTAGGCTGACTGTCGCGGCCGGTAAATATTGGTTCATTAGTATCCAATGTATAAAACCTTGCCCATATTACTGAGTTGTCATCCTTAACCAATACCCTGTCTTTTCCACTGGCTTCCTGCGGTGCTTTAATATCAGACACCGCATATCCGGTGATCTTTACTTTTTCGAACCATTGCACAGCCGCATTTACTGCAGCAATAATTTCTTTTGAAGGATTGGGCTGACGCATTAAAAAACGTACAATACCTACTGATTCACTTCCGCTTAAGGAAGCCAGTTCAAATTTTCGTGCCATTTCGGGTAATAAAGTTTTAGCATTGTACTGGGCACACCAAACCGTTAGCTTTCCATTTTGCAACACTTGTGTTTTCAATATACAATCAATGGCTTTTTTTATCGCTTCCTTAGATTTAGGAATAAACAACTGGTCAATAATATCAAAATCATTTTTACCTGCAACAATATCTTCCAGCACGTTCACCACATTTATCAGGGCATTATCGTTGTAGGTGATCTGACTGCGATAACTGCTGAAATCCGGATAAAACTGCGGCCATCCGCCATTGGCATACTGTGCTTTTAGTAAATACTCAATCCCTTTATTGGCTGCTTTTAAATAAGCTTCCCTGTTATAAATTTTATAGGCTTTTACCAGATATTTTATTTCACTGGTAGTAGCTTCATTATCAATTGTAGCATCAATACCTTCTTCATAACCTGCATGCAATTCTTTTAGTTCAGCTGCGGTTAATACCTTTTTATAATCTACTTTTCTGTCTCCCTGAAAATGCTTGGGCCATCCGCCATTTTTGCGTTGATACAATAACATATTTTCGGCAATGGGGTCGGATGCTACATCACTTTCAACCGTGCCAATAATATCAACAGTAGCATTATCTTGTAATGCAGGTCTTGTAATGCCGTCATCTTCGGGCTCTCCTTTAATGGGATTCCATTTATAGTCATATACCCAGGGAATACTAAATTCGTTAATCCCAAAATTGGCAGGCAAATTATTTTTATACCAGTTAAAATCCTTACCCAGCCTTTTGCAATTATAATAATATACCCTTCTGCCCCAATTCAATGTATCTTTTGGATCTTTTGATGGCACTAAATAAATTTCCGCATCGGCCATATTTTTATCAAAGCTGCAGTTGAGTAAATAAAATTGGGCATCTTTATGAAAGCGTCCCAATTTATAATCTTTATCGCCTGTAAAACTGCAATTGTACAAAACTGTTTTTGATGTTTTTACATCACTGCCGTCATGCCAGATGGCAGCATTATTGTTATGACAAATAAAACTGCAGTTTTCGGCCAGTGCCCATCCACGCGGACAATAAAAATCCACCCCTCCTTCCATTATACAATCTTTAAAATAATACATGCCTTCACTGGTATTCCATGGACTTACCGTATCGCCGCCAAAAGCACGGAAGATGCAATGCTTTACGATGAGCCTGGTTGTTTTAAAGGAACGTAATGCCATCTGATGGCCGCCCGGTTTAATCAATTTTTTAACACCCCCTTCCTTTGCACATACAATCTCTTTATCTGCTTTAGCATCTTTTCCATAACTATTGATAAACGACAATTCTTCCAGCGTAATATCGTTGCCCTTTAAATTAATGGCTGCAGTTCCGTAATCATCTTTATTATCACAACGCCATTCGTCTCTGGCCTGCGAAATACTGATGATGGTATTTTCGGGATTTTCTCCCCTGAGGGTGATGAAATTTTTCTCAATGAAAATTTTCTCTTTGTAAATCCCTTTTTTAATAAGAATAACTCTTGGTGCTTTGGCAGAATCAGATAAGCTGTTGATAGCTTCCTGAATTGTTTTAAAAGCTCCGGTACCATCCTGTGCTACCACAATTTGTTTTTGCGCTGTTATTTGCTGTACTGCAAAAAAAGCAGCAACAAGTACGAATATCTTTTTTAATTTGTTCACCTTATTTTTTTGTTTGTGTTAATAACCAAATTACCAGATCATTGGCAGCTTTATAATTCTCATACTCCAATGGCAGTTTTCTGTTATCCAAATATTCATTGTATAACCATGGATCTCCCACCAGCAGCACTTTTCCTTTACCATAATTGGCAGTAGCAATAATTACATCACCATCTTTTACTGCATTGGCAACAGCCGGAACTTTTATATCCAGCGTACTTACTTCTTTTAAATACATTTTTGCAGGTGTTTTAAATACAGAGTTATTAGCACCCGGCAAAACCACTCCCTGTTCAAATTGGTCATTCTTTACCATATTCACACTTTTATTTGTGAATTGAATGCCAAAAGCCCCGGCTAATAAATTAAGATGTACCAGATCGCAGTTATTGCTGTCGTTGGCCATAATTAATAAAGTACCACCGGCTTTTACCCAATCACTGATCACTTTTACATGAGCAGGAGCAACATAATTTGGATTGGGATTATCTCTTACATGATCAGCATCCACAATAATATATACGGATGCATTTTTTAAATTTGCTGCAGTTGGCGCCACATCCAGCGAAGCCAGCTTTGCACCATGTCTTTCGAAAATTGTACCCAATGTATAAAAGCCGGGATGGCTTCTTTCTTCCCACACATAATGCCAGTATACAGATGTGCCCGTAATATCTTTACGCTTTTCGCTATTGAAGTAACGGTCTAATAAAACTGTTTTTCCATCCCCAATTCCTCCCAGATTTTTAAACCCATATATTTCATTACTCGCTAATAAAAAGGCGCCCATACCTTTAGGATCGTTGGTAATTACCGGCTCGCCCATATAATATTCAAAGCTGCCATCACGGTAAGGGGTACCTCCAAGTCCGCTGACTTTCACAGTACCAGTTAAAACTGTTTGCCCGTTTTCTTCTTTAATAAAGGTTTTCACAATGCCCTCATATCCTTTTAATGCCACAAGAATCTTTGTATTGGGCAGGTATCCTTTACGCACACCTTTTGCAATGGCATATACCAATTGTGATGAAGCACTGGCTTCAAAATAGTTTTTCTCTTTACCAGGACCACTGTAATTCATGATATCGTACCATAAACCGGTTTTGGTATCCTGCTGTTTTTCCACTGCAATTACCAAACGGTTCAATATATCCACCAATGCTTTTCTTTTTGGATGTGTTGCAGGGAAATAATCCAGTACATCTACTAATGCATCGGCATACCAGCCCATTGCCCTGCTCCAAAATAAAGGAGACGTACCCGTTTGTTTATTGGCCCATTTTTGTTCCCTGCTTTCATCCCATCCGTGATATAACAAACCTGTTTTTGTATCTCTTACATGATTTTCCATCCATATGAACTGATTGGCAATATCATCGAAGGCGCTGTCTTGGTGAAATAACATAGCATACTCTGCATAAAAAGGAGCTCCCATATACAATCCATCTAACCACATTTGATTTGTGTATATTTTTTTATGCCAGAAGCCACCTTCTTTTGTGCGAGGCTGAGTGAGCAACTGACTGCGCAGCAGATCTGCAGCTTTTTTATATTTTTCTTTCCCTGTAACACGATATAACAGCAAAACAAGTTTGCCATTATTCACATGATCGATATTGTATTCTTCTTTTTCGTATCCCTTAATACTCCCATCATCCTTTACAAAATAATCCATCTTTTTTTGGATGGCAGTAAAGTAAGCCGCATCACCTGTATTCATCCATAAACCTTCAAAACCTTTTAATACAACACCCATATCATAACTCCACTTGGTGGTGCCTCCAATAGGTAGGGTATCTTTCCAGATATTCAATACGGTTGCAGCTAATTTTTCTCCCGGTGTTTGTGCTACACCCTGCAGAGAAACCAGCACTAAAAGAATGAGGATTATTTTTTTCATATTTTTTTGTTAGAAATTTTATTAATTATTTATCCTTGGGATAAATCCCAAGGCAATACATAAATCCCATGGATTATTTATCCATGGGATTTATCCCATGGCAATACACTATTTATTTTTCCCTTTATTTTTTTTCTTCTTTACTTCAACGGCAGGTTGTGGTGCAGCCCAACTTACTCCAGCATCGGTTACACCAAATCCTGCTTTCAGTTTTTGCTTGGCTTTTGCAGTGTCTGTATTTAAAATGTTTACTGCCTTTGTTCTATCGCCCTGCACCATGGCCAATACTTCGGCACTGTCTTTATATTTCAAATTATTGAGCGTAATATTATCACTATTTAACACATAAGCTACCGGATTGGTATTCTTACTTATCATGGTGATATTATTGAGCGTAATATTGCTGGCTTCCTGAATATCGATACCTTCTTCTGTCTGTAATACTGCATTTTCAATCAATATATTTTTGATGTGCATTTCGGGAATACCTCTTACAAAAATTCCTTTTGAAGCTCCGTTACAGGTAATATTTCTGAAATAAAAATTCTGAAACTGAGGAGTAGTTTCATCAACAGGTTTCATTTCAACTACAGGCGGT
The DNA here is from genome assembly GCA_037140275.1 of Ferruginibacter sp. Lineage (GTDB taxonomy): Bacteria > Bacteroidota > Bacteroidia > Chitinophagales > Chitinophagaceae > Ferruginibacter. The sequence goes on from JBAXET010000057.1 coordinate 12,726, forward strand.
TCTCTTTTTTCTCCAGCTAAAACAACCGGATCTTTTGCCATGTAATACATATCAAACAAAATAGCTTCAGCTGCTATTTCTTTCATGTTGATATTATTCACGTAAATATTTTCCACCATGCCTCCACGGCCGCGGGTGGTTTTAAAACGCAATCCTATATCTGTTCCAATGAAGGTACAGTTGCTCACAAACATATTATTGGCACCCCCACTCATTTCACTACCTACCACAAATCCCCCATGTGCATGATATACCACACAATTTCTAACGATTACATCTTTTGTAGGCAGTCCTCTTTTTCTTCCTTCTGCATCTCTGCCACTTTTAATACAAATGCCATCATCGCCGGTATCAAAATGACAATCTTCCACTAATGCATTTTTACAGCTCTCCAGATCAAGCGCATCTGTATTCGCTCCAAACCAAGGATTTTTTACTGTTAAATTTCTTATCGTGATATGTTCACTGGCATTGATATGTGTGGTCCATGCCGGAGAGTTTTCAAATGTTACTCCTTCAATCAAAATATTTTTACATTGAAAAATACGGATCATATTCGGACGCAGGTAATCTTTAATGTCTTCAAAATCTTTCAGTGATTTTCCACCTTCAAGTTTTCCTATATTATTGGTTAATGAACCTTTCAATGCTTTTTCAGATGAGTACCATGTTTTTTTGGCTTCATTTAGTACGCCACCATAAATACGCTGATGTGCTTTCCACTGGCTTTCGGTCATTTTATCTTTGCCAATGGGCCTCCAGTAAAAACCATTACCATTAATGATGCCTTCTCCGGTGATGGCAATATTCTCTAAGTTCTCTGCGGTAAACGGAGACTGGCACCTTGCCGCATCCACGCCTTCAAATGTTGATGCCACTAAAGGATATTGATTAAAATCTGAAGTATACATCAATAATGCCCCTTTATCCAAATGTAAATTGATATTACTCTTCATGATGATTGGCCCACTTAAAAAACTTCCTCTTGGTATAACTACCACGCCACCGCCTTTTGCCGCACAAGCTTCAATGGTTTTGTTAATGGCAACAGAATTTAACGTCATACCATCAGCAACTGCACCATAGTTTACGATATTAAAACTGTCTTTTTTAAAATGCGGAGTATAAATTTTAGGTAATTCAAACGCATACTTTTCTTTAAAATCAGATGGCGCTAAATATTTCAGCATGGGTAAATTCTGGTCTTTAATAGCCTGACATACTAATGAGGCCATTGAAGCAGCACCATATTCGCTGAAATGCGTATTGTCTTCTTTTGCTTTGGCATCTTTAAAATGATAGGGAGGAATATGCAGGAATAAGCGTTTGCTGTTTTCAAAACCTTCTTTTAAAATCAATGCTTCACTGCTTTGGTGCAGGTCAATAACAGGCACATTCATTTGTGTACCCACTTCTTTTACCACAGCAGGGTAATCTCCATGAGAATCCACAAATTTACCTGTTGAATCGAAACTGCGGCGCATAACCGGTGTTATTAAAACCGGAGTAGCTCCTTTACTGCGCACATCATTTATAAAGCGAATCAAATTTTCTTTATACACGGTATGTGCCGGTGCTCCTACTTCGGGTTTTTCTATTTTTTCATCATTGTGCCCAAACTGTATCATTACAAAGTCCCCGGTTTTTAAACGGCTCATCACGGTATCCCAGCGATGTTCATTAATAAAACTTTTGGTACTGCGTCCGTTTAAGGCGTGGTTTTGTATTTCTACTTCATTGGTAAAATAATTGGGCAATAATTGTCCCCAGCCCCTTTCAGGATTATTCTCCAGTGGTTTGTTGGCACAGGTACTATCGCCAATTAAAAAGATGGTGGGCTTTTTGTCGGGCAGCATAAATGCAAAGCCGGTAACCACTACAAGCAATAATAATAGATATTTTTTCATATTGTTTTTTCCCACGAAGCCACAAAGGCCACAAAGTTTTAATTAGTAAATTTTGTACTGTTTAGTTTAGATTCAATGTATAAGCATGACAAGTGTTGCGCCGCGAATAAGAAAATCAAAACTATTTTACCGCCTCCGGGCTGATAGCCTCCCGCAGAGTTACTATCGTAAATCATTAATATTTACCGGATCCATATCGGTGTAAATAAAATTTTCACCGGCCATTCCCCAAATAAAACCATAGTTACTTGTACCACATCCGCTATGGATACTCCATGGCGGAGAAATAATGGCTTCATCATTACTTACCACCAGATGTTTGGTTTCAGTGGGTTGTCCCATTAAATGAATGATCTTTTGATTTTCAGGCACATCAAAATAAAAATAGGCTTCCATTCTGCGGTCATGCACATGCGTAGGCATGGTATTCCAAACACTGCCTTCTTTTAAAATGGTTAAGCCCATTACTAACTGACAACTTTTTAAACCATCGGCATGAATGTATTTGTAAATGGTTCTTTGATTGGCAGTGAACATAGCACCCATTTCTGCGGGAGATGCTTTTTCTTTTTTCATCAGCTGCACTTTGTATGCAGCATGTGCAGGAGCCGACAATAAATAAAATTTAGCAGGCGTTTTTTTGGATTTGCTTTTGAAACTTACTTTCTGGCAGCCTTTACCCATGTACAAACAATCCAGTTTATTTACTTCGTAAGATTTACCATCTACAATAATCTCGCCATCACCGCCTACGTTAATAGCGCCCAACTCTCTGCGCTCTAAAAAATAATCTGCTTTTAAAGAATCGTATGTGGGTAATGTGATTGCTTTAGTGGTGGGCACCACACCGCCGATAATTACTCTGTCGTAATGAGAATACACAAAATTTATTTCGCCGGCCATCATGATATGCTGCACTAAAAAATTACTGCGTAATTCCTCTGCATTCATCCTGCTTACTTCGGCAGGACTATTGTGAAATCTGATTTGCATTTACTTTAGTTTACTTATTACTTAAAACTTATGACCTATGACTTACAACTTAATACTCTATACTACCTTGCCATCCATCCGCCATCAACAAACAACACGGTACCATTTACATAATCAGATGCTGATGAAGCTAAGAATACCACCGGTCCTTTAAAATCTTCAGGTACACCCCAGCGTCCTGCAGGAATACGACTTAAGATAGTCGCACTTCTTTCGGGATCTTCTCTTAATGCTTGTGTATTGTTGGTAGCGACATACCCAGGTGCAATACCATTTACACAAACACCCTTGCTTCCCCACTCGTTACCAAATGCACGAACCAAACCCGCTACTGCAGATTTACTTGCTGTATAACCCGGTACATTGATGCCGCCCTGGAAACTTAATAAGGAGCAGGTGAATATTATTTTTCCGCCACCATTTGCAATCATTTCTTTACCAAACTCACGACCTAAAATAAACTGCGCATTCAGGTTGATGTCGATTACTTTATCCCAGTATTCATCCGGATGTTCAGCAGCAGGCTTACGCATGATGATACCGGCATTGTTTACCAGGATATCAATTTTATTATTTTCTTCTTTTATTTTATTGATGAAAGCATATAAAGCTGTTCTGTCAGAAATATCCACTCTGTGATAGGTAAATTTTTGTCCGGTTGCTTCCACTGCATTTTTTACAGCAGAATAATCTTCAACAATAGATGCGCCAATTATAGTAGCGCCGGCTTCTGCAAGTGCTGTGGCCATGCCCATTCCTAATCCGGTATCGCAACCTGTTACCAATGCAGTTTTTCCTGAAAGATCAAATTGATTTAAGATGCTCATAAATTATGGTGTTTTAAAAAATTGATTGAGAATTTGAAATGAGAAAACAGGAAGCATTTCGTTTCCTGATTTTTTATTGTAAAACCAGCATTTTTGCCAATCGTTTTCTATCCCAATTTTACCGCTTTATTTGCTGGTATCGGGATAAAAAAAGGGCTTTATTTATGCAATCGTTCCCGATAACGTTATCCCATAAATATCTTTTGATACAATTAGTTTATGGGTGTAGTAAAAGACAGATTTTTAGCTGCCCTGAAGGTCAAATGAAATGATCTTTCCTTCCTTGTTGCTTTGATAGGCTTTTTCTATGACCATTATTACTCGGGTAGCTTCTTCTGCAGTTACGGGTAGTGTTTCTCCATTTACCAATGACTGGTAAATAGCATCATAAAATCCCATATAATTACCATTGACAGAAGCAATATGCTCCCGAATTACAGTGTCGTTTAGTTCAGTATGCAATAGTCCCATTTCATTTTCGGGTTCTTTACCCCAATCAGCTGTATCAGGAGTTAATCCTGCCAGCAGCGCTTTTTCCTGTACATCGGTTCTTGCTTTTATAAAAGAGCCCTTGGTG
>JBAXET010000058.1:0-16263 GCA_037140275.1 Ferruginibacter sp.
CAGTGCATTAATTTTTTTTTATGTACATCAATATTAAAGCTGATACAAGAATCAGTGATATTAAGAAGCAGTTCTCGGATGTATATCCATTTTTAAAAATCGAATTTTTTAAAAGGCCGCATCCAAAACATAAACTGTCTGCTGAAATGGACAGAATTATTGCTGATAGGCAAATTTCAACTTTAACAAAGAAAATTACTGATGCACAAATAGATATTGATGGCAAAAGAACTGTACTGATGGTGGAACAGGATTTTTGGGAGCTGTTTGGATTGTCGGTACAGGTTTTCAGAAAGGCCATGAATATGTGGATAGAAACTTCTTTTACAGACAGCTGGACGCTTGAAAGTCAAAACAGCGAAGGGGAGATTTTTAGTTCAAAAGAATTTAGAAAATCAATGGATGAAGATACGGAAACATAAAAAATCTGTTACAGTACAATTACTTTGCTAAAAAAAGGGCGACAATATTTTTTTAGAAATGCCTTCTTTTCAAATTTCAATTTTTACATACTGCTTTGGTGTTTGAAATATTTCATTCACATATTGGTACAATTATTGTCTTGTATAGCAATCCTGCTTTATGGTAGTTTCCATTGAAGCAGCCTTTACAATAACTAAACAAATAAACATCAGTAGCATGAAAAAACAGGCATTCTTATTTTTGGCAGCGGTAATATTTTTTGCAGGCAGGGCAGCTGCACAAAACAAAGGCAGTGAATATACTACCTCAATAGGCATAAAATTTCTGGATGGTGCAGGAATTACTTTAAAGCATTTTATCAATGAAAAAGATGCACTTGAAGGAATAGGTTTTTTCTGGAATCAGGGTACAAGAATAACAGGGTTATATGAATTGCATTATGATATTAATGGTGCACCGGGTTTAAAATGGTATGTTGGTCCGGGTGCCCACCTGGGTTTTTATAACAGTAAATTTGGCGGCAGCACATGGATTGGCGTTGACGGGGCTTTGGGGTTGGATTATAAAATTAAAACTGCGCCTCTTAATCTTTCATTAGACTGGCAGCCCAGTTTTGAGTTTGGCACTAACAGAGGCTTTACCGGCAATTGGGGAGGCTTAGCAATAAGGTATACATTTTAGTATAGCATCCATGCAGGTGGAAAATCAGGAAATTACTTTTTCCATCTGCATACTTCTGCTCCCTTTAATCAATAACTGGGCATGGTAATATTTCTGTTGTAAAAACCATTCTCTGGCCTGTGTTGCATTACTGAGGTTGATATAGGAGTGTGTTATTTTACTGTAGTCTCCACCAACTAAAACAACAGCTTCCCATTTATAATTGTTAATCACATTAATGATAGAACGGTGCTCTTCAATACTTTCATGGCCCAGTTCCATCATACCTCCCAGCAGCAATACTTTTTTGTTGCCTTCCATTTTTGCAAAATTTTCTATTGCTGCCTTCATACTGGTAGGGTTGGCATTATAGGCATCCAGGATAAATGTATTATCCTCTTTAAGGATCAGTTGCGACCTGCTGTTACTAGGGGTATACTGCTCCAGTGCGGCCTTTATTTTTTCATCAGGCACATTAAAATATTTTCCAAGTGCAACTGCTGCTAAAACATTGGGTAAATTATAGTCCCCCACCAATTGTGTATTAATTGTGCTGATGGTTGAGCCTTTAGTAATGGATACAGATAATAATTCTGTACTGTCAGTAATATTACCGCACAGCTCTGCATCTTTTGTGCCATAGGTATGTACTGTATTAATGCCTGCACTCATTTCTTGCAGGTAATCATAATCCTGCATAATAAAAGCTGTGCCGTTATGCGCACGTAAATAATCAAATAATTCTCCTTTCCCTTTTTTCACCCCTTCTGTACCACCAAAGCCCTCCAGATGTGCTTTGCCGCAATTGGTAATTAAACCATGCGTAGGTAAAGTGTAAGCGCAATAACTTTCAATTTCTTTTTGATGGTTGGCACCCATTTCAATTACAGCAATTTCAGCATCTGCCTTTACTTTTAAAATGGTAATGGGGATACCGATATGATTATTAAGATTGCCTTCTGTGGTATAGGTTTTGTATCCGGCAGATAATACCTCATGTATCAACTCTTTTGTAGTGGTTTTTCCATTGCTTCCGGTAATAGCGATAAAGGGTATACTGAACTGCTGACGATGGTGCTTAGCTAAAAGCTGTAAACTGGTTAAAACATCATCCACACGGATAATTTTATCTGATGTACTGTTAACAGGTTCGTCAGTAATGGCATAAGCAGCACCTGCATCCAGCGCCTGTTGTGCAAATACATTGCCATTAAAATTGGGCCCCTTTAAAGCAAAAAAAAGATCGTTTTTTTTGAGTTTACGGGTATCTGTTTGTATGGAAGGATGTGCTAAAAATATTTGGTATAACTGTTCTGGTTGCATGTTTCAAAATTAAGGATAGAAGCTGTGAATTACACAATAAAAAAACCTCCCGTTATTAGCGGGAGGTTTTTTTATTTATCTTTTAAATTATTTTTTCTTTCTTGAATTCTGTTTGCGGCTTCCAAAAATATTACCTTCTTTAAAGCCCGGACCTTCAGGAGGGCCAAGATAAGTTTGAGCGCAACGGAAACCTACTGTGCTGGCAGACTGATTTTCCTGCATAAAGCGGCGTGAGCCAGGAGATAACCAGTAAGGTCTGTCGTTCCAGCTGCCCCCTTTAATTACTCTTGATTCATCATTGATCAGGGATGTAAGACCATAGCCGTAGAATACACCACTCGCAGAGTCGCCATCCAGATAATTGATTACATTATTTTTTTGGTAATTAGAGCGGTTTTTAACTTCTTCATCAGAGATATCCACTCTTTTCAGGCGGTTAACTTCTGTTGGGCCAACACTGTCTTTCTGGTAGTCGCCAGAAGCATTTTTATAATATTTCTGGAATTTATTACCACGGAAATAGTTAAAGTCCTGTCCATCTTGAGATGTTAATGGTCTGTACACATCACCCACCCATTCGCTAACATTACCACTCATATTATATAAGCCAAAAGCATTTGGATAGAAAGCTTTAATCGGACCGGCAATAGGAGCACGGTCATTTAAACCACCCGCTACACCCATGTTATCACCACTACCACGTTTAAAGTTGGCTAAGAATTTACCCTGCCAGCTCCCGCGGCGGTTATCACGTAAACCGTTGGGGTTATTGCTCCAGGAGTAGATCTGTTGATTGCTTAACAATTCTTCACCACTCTTGTTCTCTTTTTTACGGGGAGAAGGGTTTTGAGCATAAATGCCATAAGCGGCGTATTCCCATTCAGCTTCTGTAGGCAGGCGGTATCCCATATTTAAAATACCATCTTCCATTTTAACCAGGCCTCTTGGTTTACCATTTACATCTTTAAGATCAGATTTTTTAGGTTTATTTCTGCTTTGGATCAAATCCGGAGCCATTAAATAAGTTTCGGTATTGAATGCATCAGCACCTGCACCTTTCATTCCTTTTTTTGCAGCATCTTTTTTAAGATAGCCTTTTTGAATCAGGTTTAATTCGTTAACCCTGTCAGTTCTCCACACACAAAAATCATGTGCCTGCTGCCAGCTAACACCCACTACAGGATAAAAATTATAAGAAGGATACCTGAAATAGTATTCTACATAAGGTTCATTATAGGCCAGTTCTTCGCGCCATACCAAAGTATCAGGCAGGGCTTTGTACATAATAGCAGTATCACCAGAAAAGGTGTTTTCGAGCCAGTATAAATATTCACGGTAGTGAACGTTTGCCACTTCAGTTTCGTCTATAAAGAATGAAGGTACAGTAACACGGCGTGGCACATTGTTCCAATCGCCCATTACATCCTCATCTTTGGCACCCATCACAAAAGACCCACCTTGTACAAATACCAGGCCCGGACCAGCTTTGGGATACTTTACTTTAGATACATGGAAATTGCCCATGTTCTTATCATCATAACTCCAACCAGTGGCAGATGACTTGGCACTTTTCTTTTTAAATAGACCGCCATTTTTACAAGCACTTAGTGAAAATGCTGCGGCTACTAGAATAATTAAAGTTTTACTTGAAACTAATTTTAACATGTTCGTTCGTTTATCAAATTGTTTAACGAAAGGTTTTCTAATTTATTGTATGGGGGGTGTTCGGCTGCGAATATAAATACTTTACATGACATACCGTTGCCGGCATAGCACTTTTTGAACATTTTTACACTGATTCAACAGTTCCTGAATGGTAAACGCAGGAAATTGATAATATTGTGTTATTTGCACAGTTTTTAAAAGGGCTTGGAGTTAAATGGTATAAACCAGAAAGTAATTGATGTTGTATTAAAAGTAGAGGAAGGAAGATCAAGTAAACATATTGCATTTAAAAACATGTGGCAAACTTCTTGTTTTGTAGAAAAAATCAGATAATTTTAGTTTTGAGAAGTTGATTTACAATAATCGTTTGTATATCACGTTAGTGATGACATAAAACAAAAGGTTTTCAAGAATTGCAGAATCGGGTTAAAGTATAAATTCCTTCGGGACGAATTGAAAAATCGCTATCTTTAAAACCTGTTTATGCTCATTTTTTTAACAAGATTTTATAATTTAGTTGTTCATTTAAATAAAACTACTATTTTTACAACACAATCAAACCATTAAACTAAACGCTTATTGAGGTAAGTTCTACCTAACCAAGACAAAACAAAACGCATGAAAAGAGTAACTTTAAAACTAACTACTTTAGTTATGTTACTGGGAGGGGCAATCACTGTCTCTAATGCCCAGACCAAACCAATCAACGTTGTAACTTCTGCGGTTCCTTTTTTACGTATCACACCGGATGCTCGCAGCGGTGGTATGGGAGATGTAGGAATTGCCACTTCAACTGACGCCAATGCAGCTTTCTCAAACTTAGCAAAAACAACTTTTGCTACAAGCAAAAGCGGAGTAGCTATAAACTATGTTCCTTGGTTAAGAGATTTATCTGTTCAGGACGTTTACTTAGCTTCTTTGTCTGGTTTTTATAAAATCGATGACGAATCAGCTTTCTCTGCTTCATTAAGGTATTTTAGTCTGGGTAGTATTCAGTTTACTGATAACCTGGGTAACGACCTGCAAACATTCCGTCCTCGTGAATTTGCATTTGATGCAGGATATTCAAGAAAATTATCTGCTAAATCAAGTTTAGGCATTGGTTTACGTTATATCAATTCAAATTTGGCCAGCGGTACTGTTAATGGCGTAAGTTACAAAGCAGGTTCTTCAGTAGCAGGCGACATTCATTATTATCACCATGGTGCAAAAGAAAATGGCGAAGGATTGAACTGGGGTGCTACTTTAAGCAACTTGGGTGCTAAAATTTCTTACACCAGCGATGCTAACCAAAAAGATTTCATTCCTGCTAACTTAGGTTTGGGTCTGGCTTATACTAAAGTATTCGACGAAGAAAATAAAATCACTTTCGCAGCCGATGTACATAAATTACTTGTTCCAACTCCACCAGCAGTAGGTGACTCTGCAGGTTTAGCTAGCTACCGTAACAAAGGGGTTGTTAGCAGCTGGTTCAGTTCTTTCGGAGATGCTCCGGGTGGTTTTTCAGAAGAAATTCAGGAGTTAAATGTTGCCCTGGGTGCTGAATACTGGTATAACAACCAATTCGCTTTCAGAGCAGGATATTTCTACGAAAATCCAGCTAAAGGAAACAGGAAATTCTTCTCAGTAGGTGCTGGTTTAAAATACAATGTATTTGGATTAAACTTCGCTTATTTATTCCCATCTGGCAGCGGTGTAAACCGTAACCCATTATCTAATACTTACCGTTTTGGTTTAGTATTTGATTTCGATGGTAAATAATAACTGACTTAAATATTTTAAAAGCGTCACACACCTGTGTGACGCTTTTAGTTTTTAGTACCAATCAAATTGCAGATATTTACAGCGTAAATAAAAACACATGTCTTACAGAATAGGATCAGGCGTAGATTTTCATCAGTTAGTTACCGGAAGAGAACTTTGGATTGGTGGCGTTAAAATACCGCATACTAAAGGTGCCCTGGGTCATAGTGATGCTGATGTATTATTACATGCCATTTGTGATGCATTGCTGGGCGCTCTGGGGCTGGGAGATATAGGGGTGCATTTCCCGGATACAGATGCTTCGTTTAAAAATATCGACAGCAAAATATTGCTTGCAAAAAGTTATGCATTAATTGAAGCAAAAGGCTATAAAGTAGTTAATGTAGACAGTACCCTGTGTTTGCAGGAACCCAAAATAAAACCTCATGTAACTCTGATGCAGCAAGCTATTGCCGCAATCCTGCATGTAAATACAGAAGATGTATCAATAAAAGCCACCACCACCGAAAAAATGGGTTTTGTTGGCCGCGAAGAAGGTTTGGTGGCTTATGCAACTGCATTACTTTGTAAAGTATAACGGTATAATTACAGCTTCAATCTTCGCCACATTTTTTATACTATTTTATTATTCTGCTTGCAGTTCAATGGGCAATACTGTAGCCGTTACCGAAGTATTATATTTTAATAGCACATTAACACAATACTTAAAAACAATGGTCAATTAATTGGCTACAGTAGTACCTTTGCAACCATGCAAACAGTTCAGGTTAACATTGTTAATACATCATCAAATCCACTGCCTTCATACGCTACTGCAGGATCTGCAGGAATGGATATAAAGGCTATGCTGGATCAGCCGGTGAAATTACAGCCCTTAGAAAGAACATTGGTGCCTACAGGATTATTTATTGAATTGCCATCGGGGTTTGAGGCCCAGATAAGACCAAGAAGTGGAATGGCTATTAAACAGGGTATTACTTGTTTGAATACACCGGGAACCATTGACAGCGATTACAGGGGAGAGCTGAAAGTGATTCTGATCAATTTGAGCAACAGTATTCAGGAAATTAACAGTGGCGACCGTATTGCCCAAATGATAATTGCAAAAACGGAAAAAGCTGTATTGAATTTGGTGACACAATTAAATGAAACAGTAAGGGGTGAAGGAGGTTTTGGACATACCGGAGTACAATAATTTTGATTAAAGAAACTTAAACAGCAATGAAAAATTTTATAGCAGTTTGTATTGTATCGATTGCATTATTTGCCACGCAAAGTTGCCGTACTGCCAAACAAATTAATAAAGTAATTGCGCCAAAAGATACCACTGTTGTTAATGTGGTTAATGAATCTGTTGAAGACTCTATACGACAGGTAAATGCTACAATGACAAAATTGCGCAGCCATTTTATTGACTTTAATACTTTCAATGCAAAAATAAAAGTAGAGTACGAAGATAGTAAGGGCAAGAAACCCGATCTGAACGCAGTAGTGCGTATTGTAAAAGACAGTGCTATATGGATATCCATAACCGCTTCATTTTTAAATTTTGAAGTAAGCAGAATGCTAATTACAAAAGATAGTTTAATACTGATGGATATGCGTGAGAAGGAAGTGAAGTACCGGTCACTGGATTATCTTCAGGAAGTAACAGAGATACCTTTTACTTATAAGGAAATTCAGGACCTTCTAATTGGGAATCCCATCTTTTTAGACAGCAATATTGTATCATTTAAAAAAACTGAAGGCAGTATTTTAATTTCCACAGCGGGTAAATTTTTTAAGCATCTGCTAACACTCTCCTCAGAAAATAACCTTTTACTGCATAGCAAACTGGACGATGTGGATGTAAGCCGCAGCCGTACCGCAGATATTACATACGGAGATTTTGAAAATAAAGATGGAATGGATTTTTCTACTTACAGAGAAGTAATGGTATCTGAAAAAAACAAAGTAGACATCAGGTTAAATTATAAACAATACGAGTTTAACAAAGAATTGTCAGTTGCATTAAGAGTGCCCAAAAATTTTAAGCGCAAGTAGGCGTTAGCTGTAATTATACACAGGTGTGGGTTTTTAGCACTGCTCATATTACCTGTATACATTGTATTTTTGAATATAACCCCAAATTGAATTTATGGTAAAAGCATTTTTCTCCCTTGTTCTTATACTTTGCGGCATGGCATCTTTGGCTCAGCCTGTAACCCGCGAGGAGCTGGAGAAACAACAGGCTCAGTTAAAAAAAGAACTGGAGGAAACTGCAAGATTACTGAATGACAATAAAGCCAAATCAAAAGAGAATTACGTTCAATGGAAACTGATCAATGATAAAGTAAATATTCAAGATCGGATCATTGATAATATCAGCCGCGACATCAACTTACTCGACAATAATTTATACACTACACAAAAAGATATAAACAGGTACGACAGATTACTGGATACATTAAAACAGGAGTATGCCAAGAGTATGGTGTATGCTTACAAGAACCGCAGCAATTATGATTTTTTGAATTTTATTTTTTCTTCCGGTAGTTTTAATGATGCCATTAAAAGAATTACGTATTTGAAAAGCTATCGTAACTACAGGGAGATGATGGGAGAAAATATTTTCCGTACTCAGGAGTTCCGGAAAAAAAAGGTGGAAGAATTATCCGGCACTAAAAAACAAAAAAGTGATGTACTGAAAGTGAAAGATAAAGAGATGTCTGCACTGGCAACAGAAAAGCAGGAAAAAGACCGGATATTAAATGAATTAAAAAAGCAGGGCAAGCAATTGAATAAACAACTTGCCGCTACTCAAAATCAATTAAAGAAAGTTAATAATGCGATTAGCGCCGCCATTAAAAGGGCAATGGATGATGCAAGAAGGATGGCTGTTAAAAAAGCTGCAGATGAAGAAGCAGAAAGACTGAAAGCAGTAAAAAATAATCCCACAACCACCACGGCTCCAACTGCCACTGCCCCAACAGTAAAACCGAGGCGGCCGGATGTGAAGAAAGAAGCACCGGCAAGTATTTTATTAAATGCAGAAAACATTACGGTTAACACCAATTTTATAAGCAGCAAAGGAACTCTGCCCTGGCCGGTAGATAAGGGCTATCCGTTGCTGCATTTTGGCAAAAATCAATTACCCAGCGGAACCATTTTAGTTACAGATGGCATAACTGTAGCAACAGATATAGGGGCGTCTGTAAAATCCATTTTTGATGGTACCGTATCCAGTGTAGTTTATGTGGATGAAATGCAGGTGGTAATTATTCAGCACGGTAAATACTTTAGCGCTTACAGTAATCTTAATAATGTATCTGTACAAAAAGGCCAGTCAGTAAAAACAGGTCAGGTAATAGGTAAAGCAGCATCTAACCTAGATGGTGTGGGCGCAGTAGATTTTTACATCAACGACGAAAAAAGCAAGTTTGATCCGGAAAAATGGTTACGCAGAAGATAATTTTAAATTACTCTTTTGTACAACTCTTCATACATCGGCACAATACTATCTATGTCAAATTTTTTGGCCTGAGCAAGGGCATTAATCCGAAATTGCTGAAGTGTGGCATCATCTTTAAGAATGGCTAAAGCATTTTTAGCCATATCGTCTATATCACCTACATTGCTCATATAGCCTGTATAGCCATCAATATTTATTTCGGGTAATCCTCCTGCATTGGTTGAAATAACGGGTACTTCAGATGCCATTGCTTCCAGTGCAGCCAATCCAAAACTTTCATATTCGCTGGTCAGTAAAAACAAATCAGCGATAGGCAGGATGTCTTCCATTTGTTCCTGCTTACCTAAAAATTTAATTTTATCACTCAATACACAATCTCTGCAAATATTTTCTACAACCGGCCTTTCGGGTCCATCACCCAGCAGCAGTAATTTGGCAGGCATCTTTTCAATAATTTTCATGAATACTCTCACCACATCATCCACTCTTTTTACTTTTCTGAAATTACTGGCGTGTACAATAATTTTTTCGCCATTGGGAGCAACAATTTTACGGAAGGCATCAACAGGTTTTTTATTAAATCTTTTTACATCCACAAAATTGTGAATCACTTCAATCTCTTTATCAATCACGAAATTTTTGTAGGTCTCTTCTTTAAGATTTTGCGATACTGCAGTAAGTATATCGCTTTCGTTCATTGAAAAAGTAACAACGGGGCTATAGGTTTTATCTCTGCCCACCAATGTAATGTCTGTACCGTGTAAAGTAGTGATAACAGGAATGCGCTTACCTTGTTTAGCTAAAATTTGTTTAGCCATATAAGCAGCAGCAGCATGCGGAATTGCATAATGCACATGCAGTAATTCCACATTATTATTCATGATTACATCCACCATGGTACTGGCTAATGCAGTTTCGTAAGGCGGGTAGTCAAAAAGGGGGTACGTGGGTACCCTAACTTCATGATAAAAAATATTGGCGTGAAAGCCGCTTAACCTTACCGGTTGCTGATAGGTGATGAAATGAATATTATGTCCTTTATCTGCCAAAGCCTTACCCAGTTCTGTTGCCAGTACTCCACTACCACCAAATGTAGGATAGCAAACAATTCCAATATTCATATATAAAAGCTTTAATTAATGAGAACAGCCAGTTGGTTGAACAGTGCAATTTAGGACATTATTTTTCTATAATGCATCCGTTTATGTATTGCTAATAAATCGTTAAGTTTGTTACTCAACCAAAATTAGCATGGCAACAAAAAAACTAATGACTACCGCAGCAATTCTGCTGTTATCGGCATTCGCATTTTCGCAAAATGCAGATTCTTTGACCATAAAAAAAATTACAGATGAAGTGATGCTGAATGGTAAAGCGTACTCAAATTTAAGAGTACTGTGCAAAACAATAGGTCAGCGCCTGAGTGGCAGTACAGGTATGTATAAAGCAGAGCAGTGGGGTTTAAAAGTACTGAGTGCAGCAGGAGCAGAAAAAGTATACCTGCAAGAGTGTATGGTGCCCCATTGGGTAAGGGGCGCAAAAGAAGAAGCGAGGTTTGTAACCCGTAAAGGAAGTTCCGATCCGGTGTTTAAAATATTGTCGATTGGTAACGCGGTTGGTACCGGCAAAGCTGGTGTTACAGCCAAAGTAATAGAAGTGAAAAATTTTGACGAGCTCAATAAACGTAAAGATGAAATAAAAGGGAATATTGTTTTTTATAATTATCCTTTTAATAAAACCTTATTAAAAGGAGCTTACGGGGATGCCGTTCGCTTCAGAAGTAATGGGGCTTCTGCAGCGGCAAAGTATGGTGCGTTGGCAGTAATTGTTCGTTCTGTAACTGCCGCCAATGATGACAATCCGCATACCGGCGCATTGCGTTACAATGATTCTTTTCCTAAAATACCTGCAGTGGCCATCAGTACAAAAGATGCAGACCGTTTGAGCGGCTTGCTACAAAAAGAATATGCAGGTTCCAAACTATTTATTAAAACCAATTGCCAAATGCTGGCAGATACTGTTGGGCATAATGTTATTGGTGAAATAAAAGGCACCGAATTTCCGGATGAGATCATTACCATCGGCGGGCATTTAGACAGCTGGGATCCTGCAGAGGGAGCCAATGATGATGGAGCCGGTATGGTACAAAGCATTGAAATTTTAAGAGCATTCAGGGATGCCGGATACAAGCCTAAACGTACTATCAGAATTGTACTGTTTGCCAATGAGGAAAATGGTACAAGAGGCGGATTAAAATATGCGGAAGAAGCTAAAGCCAAAAATGAAAACCATATTATGGCAATGGAAAGTGATGGCGGCTCCGAATATCCCCGTGGTTTTGGATGCGGCATGACCAAAGCTCAGTATGCAAAAGTAGAAACCTGGAAAAAATATTTTGAACCTTACGATGCAGATAAGTTTCCTTTCAGCGAAGGTGGCGGCGGCGGTGCCGATATTGGTCCTCTGCAAACCAATCTTAAAACAGCACAATTTGGTTTAAATACAACCGCTCAGCGCTATTTTAATTTTCATCATTCAGCCATTGATGTTTTTGAAAATGTTAATGAACAGGAACTGCATTTAGGCGCAGCTGTTATGGCCGCAATGGTTTATTTGGTTGATAAATACGGATTATAAATTAACTTGCATAAAAACAATATCATGGAAGAAGTAAAAGTACCCGAACTGCTGAAACCATTACCTAAAAAAGCAAGCGGGTTTAAAAATTTTGTTCGTTGGTTTACTTTTATTTTGCTTGCGGTAGTGGGCCTTTTTTGCTACTGGAAATATTATTTTACCTATAGCGAAGGCTGGCAGGTGGGTAAAATGCAAAAAATATCTAAAAAAGGGAATCTGTTTAAAACATGGGAAGGCTATTTGCTTACCAGTATAAGTACAGATAATAATAACTTGTCTTTACTGACTAAAGAATTTCCTTTTTCTGTTACCAGCGACAGCCTTGCAAAAGTGCTGGAAACCTTTGAAGGGAAAAAAGTAAAAGTACAATACAAGCAAAAACATGGTACTTTACCCTGGCGTGGTGATAGTGAATATATAGTTATAGATGTAACACAGGATCAGTAAAATACTTATCCTGCATGCAATAAAAATATGACCGGCTTTTTATGAAAGTCGGTTTTTTCTTTTCTCCAGTCGGCAATGGATTTTGTTTTTACATATTCAGTTGCAGCAGTAAGCTCAGAGGCAATACAAAATTTAGTGCCGGGTTTGCAATTTTTTAAAACCGTTTCAATCAACTGGTTATTTCTGTAAGGCGTTTCAATAAAAATTTTAGTGCTGTTATTTTTCTCCGACGACAGTTCCAGCTCTTTTATGCGTCTGATTCTTTCCCCATTATCAATGGGCAGGTAGCCCACAAATTCAAATTGCTGACCATTCATGCCACTGGCCATTAACGCAAGTAAAACAGAACTGGGGCCTACCAGAGGTTTTACAATAGCATTCAGCTGTTGTGCAGCGGCAATTAATATTTGTCCGGGATCGGCAATGCCCGGGCAGCCTGCTTCGCTGATGATAGCAATATTTTTTTCTTCCTTTATTTTTTGTTTGAAGGTTGCAATTTGTTCTTCCTCTGCCTTATGTATGGCAAACCATTCGTAATCGTCGATTACAATTTCTTTACAGATGCTTTTTAAAAAGCGCCTGGCTGTTCTTTCATTTTCTGCAAATATTACAGTACTGTTTTTAACAGCATCAATAATATATGCAGGTATCGTGTGTGTGGCAGTTTCATCCAGCACAGAAGGAACTAAGTATATGGTACTGCTCATGATTTTTTATAAAGTTAAGTAGATAGTTTGCTGCCTTTACCGCCGTGTAAGCTTATTGTAGCTGCAATAACAGCATAGCTGGGTGCTAATAACCAGCCTAAAACCGGCACCAGGTGCATCAAATAAAACACCATGCCATTGCCAATAGCCAGGCCTTTGTGCTTTCCAATAAAAGTAATGCTTTGCGAAGTAGATAGTTTATGTCTTTCGCAACTGTAATCGAGCATGGAAAATCCCAGATAATAGCATTCCACCATTAAAGCAATTAAGGGCGTAATCCATCCAATCACGGGAATAAAGGCCAAAATAAATATAGCAATAGCGTAAACTGTTTGCCATAACATATTGCGGAATGCAATGCGTATACCCCTTACAATATCTTTTAATAATTGTGAAAAACTGAATGGAAAATCTTTTCCTTCCATAATGGCTTCTGTTTTTTCGCTCAGGTACGCAAACAAAGGAGAACCCACTATAAGAAATAAATATTTAAACAACGAAAAATAAAACATGATCAGTACCAGGTAGATGATGATTTGTAAAAAAATCATAAACCAGCTCAGCCAGCTGTTCTCCATTTTTTGAATCCATTCAGCCGCGCCTGTTTGCTGCATCATAAATTCAATGGCATGAGCACTGGAGCGAACAAACAAATAGATACCTGTACAAAACAGTATGGTGTAAATCAGCCCGGGAATAAATATCCATTTCCACAACCGGTGCTTAATAATAAAGCGGTGTGTTTGAAAGTATGCCTGAATTGCTGTGATGATTTCTTTTAACATGCCGGAATTTCTGTTATATATGTTTTATCTGCTGGTTTTGTATTTTAGCTTTAAAGTTAAAGATATAATGAAGAAGTTGCCTGTAGAATTTTACGACAGAGAAGATCTGCTGCAAATTGCAGCAGACTTATTAGGTAAAATAATAATTACAAAATTCAACGGTCTGTTCACCGCTGCACGCATTGTGGAAACGGAAGCCTATATAGGGTTAACAGATAAAGCATCTCATTCATTTGGCGGAAAGCGTACCGCCCGTAATGAACATATGTATGCTGCGCCGGCAACAGCCTATGTATACATCTGTTATGGTATGCACCATTTATTTAATGTGGTTACCAATAAAAAAAATATTCCGGATGCCGTGTTAATTCGGGCGGCAGAGCCGATAAAAGGAATTGATAGTATGTTGCAGAGAAGCGGAAAGAAAAAGCCGGATTACACACTTACAAAAGGACCGGGCAATGTGGCCAAAGCATTAGGGATTTCCAAAACACAATCCGGTTGCAATTTACTTGCTAACAAAATTTATATAGCAGATGATGGATGGCAACCAGCGGGCGAAACAGGTATTAGTGCACGTATTGGTATTGATGGTGCAGGGCCGGTTGCTGCTGCCTTACCATACCGGTTTTTTATAAAAGGGAATAAATATGTGAGCGGGTATCCCAATAAATAGATTACTGCAATGTCTTTTTTGCCCAGTCTTTTTTCGATAATGCATACACATACAAATCGAGGATTTTATCATTCACAAATTCGGCCTGTGGCAAAATGCTTTCCTGTATAAATCCCAGCCTTTCGGGAACGGCTTTACTTTTGTAATTTTCTGTAGCACATTTTATTTCTATTCTATCAAGAGCCAGCTGTGTAAAGCCAAATTCAATAATGGCATTGCAGGCTTTTGTGATGATGCCTCTGTTTTCAAATTCCTTTCCCAGCCAGTAGCCAATGGCTCCGGTTTTAGTTTGATGATCGATATTATGAATGCCGATTCTTCCGGCAATGCGCTCGTCTTCAAAAATTACAAAACCAAAATCTGTTCCTGCAATAGTTTCTTCTTTTGTTTTGCGGATATAAGATTCAAAGATTTCTATAGTACGCATATTATCCACCCAGGGTAGCCAGGTTCTTAAATGCTGTCTGTTGGCATTGATAAGTGCAAAAGTTTCAGTAGCATGTATATCATCGAGCAATACTAACTTAATTCTGTCGTCAACTTTTAAATTCATGGCGCAAATATTTTAATGGGTCTGATATAAAAAAACTCCCGCTGCGTAGCGGGAGTTAAGGTATAAAATAAAATGGAATACTGTTATCTTACCAGCACTTCTCCTGATTTTAATGTATTGCCGCTGGCATCACTCAGTACTACATGATAAATTCCGGCTCCATTTCTGCGCATATCAATTTTTATAACCTGATACACCTGTGTGATCTGGAATTCATTACTGTACACTTTTTCGCCTTTGGTGCTAAAGATGGTTACAATGCGTTTTACACTTGCGCCACCCTGATTGTAGTAGGTGATATTGAACTGTCCGTTATTAGGACTTGGATAGATGAATAGTTTGCCGTTGGCAGAGTCTTTAATGGTTACTACCTGCGATTGATTGCTGCAACCATTACCATCGGTTACTGCTACACGGTAATCACCCACACCGGTAATGTTTACAGCAAGTGTACTGCCACTGTTAGATATAGGGGTATTGTTTTTAAACCAGAAATAACTGATTGGCGTAGCCGAACTGGTAGCAGCCGCAGTTAAGGTGGTGGTTAATCCGGGGTACAGACTTGTGTATGGAGCCGCAGATAATGCAATTGTGGGTAGTGGATTAATAGCTACTATTACACTGCCTGTCATTGCTTGAGTACAACCTGTTACAGCATTGCTTGCCATAACAGTATATGTGCCTGCTACAGTTTTATTGCCAAAACTTAAAGCAACACCCGTACCCGGTACAGCAGTGCCAGAATTTACCCCATTCAGCAATAGCTGATAATTGATGCCAATGGCAGAATTATTCAGGCCAACGGGAACACCATTTCCTCCAATACAATATGCGCCACCTCCGGTTATATTTACCAGAGCGGGTGCAGGATTTACAAGAAGTGTGGCTGTGCCGGAGTTAACAAATCCGCAGGGAGCAGTGCCATTTACAATACAGCGGTATTGTGCATTATTTAAACTAAATGCAACACCCACCAGATTTAATGTGGCTGTTGTGGCTCCTGAATAAACGCCGCCATTAGTAATATTGGTAAATGTTACTCCGCCATTAGTACTTACCTGCCATTGATAAACAGGCGTTGTGCCGGCAGCTGTTACACTAAAACTGGCATTACTGTTTTCGCACACTGTAGTGCCTGTTGGGTTTGCACTTACAGAAACCGGTGTGTAAAC
>JBAXET010000059.1:0-16055 GCA_037140275.1 Ferruginibacter sp.
ATGTTAAGGATATTCAATTTTCGAAAGATACCCTGCGTGCAACTATTTCTTTAGCCACTAAAGAAAAAAGTGGTTTTGAAGTTAAAAAAATTGCAGCACTGGTAAAGTTTACTCCCGAAATAATGGAGTTTACTAACCTGGACCTGGTTACCAACAACAGCAGACTGGGGAATTATTACTCGATGCGTTACGAGAATTTCAACAGTGATATGAGTGACTTTTTACACAGCGTACACCTGCAGGGAAAATTCAGCAACAGTAAAGTTTCCAGCGATGATATTGCTTTTTTTGCACCGGAAGTAAAAACATGGAACAGGCTATTTGAAATTTCAGGAACTGCAAAAGGAACAATTGATAATTTGGTTGCCAAAAATATACTTATCAAAACTAACAATACAATTATAGACGGAGATATTACCTTACGTGGCTTACCCGATATCAATACTACTTTTATTGATTTTAAAAGTAATAATCTAATCACCAACTATACTGACCTTGTTGCATTGGTGCCCACATTAAAAGATGTAACTAAAATACAATTGAATAAACTGGGCAATATCAGTTTTATAGGGAATTACACCGGCTTTATTAATGATTTCGTTACTTATGGAAATATAAGCACCAGTCTGGGTAATATTGTTGCCGATCTCAACATGAAATTACCCAACAATAAACCGGCTACCTATTCCGGCAAAATATCTTCTTCGGGGTTTAATCTGGGGCAGTTTATTGATGCTGAAAGCCTGGGCAATATTGCGCTTGATGGCAATATTAAAGGTAGTGGTTTTACATTAAAAGAGCTTAAGGCCAGCTTTAAAGGCAATGTAAAACAAATGGAATTTTCGGGATACAATTACAGCAATATCAATATCGATGGCAATTTTGATAAACAAATATTAACCGGACATGGAGATGTAAATGATCCTAATTTGAAGATCGATAATTTTAACGGTTCAGTGAGTTTGGTAGGTAAAGAAGCTGCATTTAATTTTGATGCTGTACTGGAAAAATCAAATTTGAAGAAATTGCATTTTACCAATCAGGATTTTTCATTGGATGGCCATTTTAACCTCAACTTTACCGGTAATAATATTGATAATTTCCTTGGCACTGCAAGAGTTTACAATGCCACTTTACGCCATGACAGTACACAATTATCATTTGACTCTCTCACTTTACGGTCTTACATCACAGAGAATAAAAAATACCTGTCATTTCAATCCAATGAAATGGAAGGTAATGTAACCGGTAATTTTAAAATACTGGAATTGCCCGATGCCTTTAAGGTGTTTTTAAACCGATACTATCCTGCCTATATAAAAAAACCTACCTACACAGTAAGTGATCAGGATTTTAGTTTTAAAATAAAAACAAAAGAAGTTGATCAGTATGTTCAGTTAATTGATGACAAATTAAAAGGTTTTAATTATGCTGAATTCAATGGCGATTTAAAACTGGCTAAAAACGAATTACATATCAATGCCTCTATCCCGCAATTTGAATATGATAAAAAAATATTTTCTGATCTCACAGTTCAAAGTTCCGGAAATTTTGATTCTTTGTTTACCAGAATAACTGCAGGAAATATTTTATTAAATGACAGTCTGCGATTTCCGGGTACCACAGTTACAGTGCGGTCGCATAATGATTTTTCCACTATACAGTTAAAAACCAGTGCCAATAAAACTTTAAATGGTGCTGAGTTAAATGCTACTGTAAAAACACTCACTGATGGTGCAACCATACACTTCTCTCCTTCTTCTTTTATAGTGAATGATAAAAAATGGCAGCTGGAAAAAGATGGAGAACTTACTATCCGTAAATCTTATATTGATGCCAGTGAGGTTAAATTTATACAGGGCGATCAGTCAATCACTTTTTCAACAGAGCCTGCCGAAGATGGCACAGACAATACTAATGTTGTAGCCAAAATAAAAAAAGTAAATATTGATGATTTTGCACCTTTATTTTTAAAAGAGCCGCGCCTGGAAGGTGTGTTAACGGGAATGGTAACGCTGCAGGATCCATTTGGTAAACCTGTGGTGCTGTATGATGCCACCGCAGAAAATTTAAGAATGGATGATAAGCTTTTGGGTAAAGCTATACTTAATGGAAGTGTAAATACGTATACCGGACTTATTAAAAGTTCAGGCAATGTAGAAAGCAAATTATATAAGTTTAATATTGACGGTTCTTATAATTACAAAATAGATACATTAGTCAATAACCTGAATTTTGATTTTGCTGCCGAACGCTTTGATATCAGTTTACTCAATAATTATTTGGGTAGTATTTTCAGTGATATGCGGGGAAATGCCGTGAGTAATTTAAAATTGAGCGGTGGAAAAGACCATACTTATCTTACCGGAGACGTAACCATTTCTGATGGCTCATTAAAAGTAAACTATACCCAATGCCGGTATAATTTTACCAATGAAACCATCCTGTTTAATCCTGATGAAATTGATTTGGGAATATTGCAACTTAAAGATACTTTAAACAATTCAGGCACAGTTAGCGGCAAAATGCATCATCATCTTTTTGATGATTTTGATTTTGAAGGTTTGCGTTTTGAAACAGGCAAAATGTTGTTGCTGAATACCACTGTTAAAGATAACAGTGATTTTTACGGTAAAGTAATTGGGCATGCCACCATGACTTTGAACGGCCCTGTTTCTGAAATGAAGATGAAGATAGTTGGTGAGCCGTCAAATTTAGACAGCAGCCATATTTATTTACCTACAGGAAGCAGCCGCGAAACTGACGTTATCAATTATATTGAATTTACTCAGTTTGGTAAAAAGATGGAAGATTCCAGGAGTAGAACCGGAACTAATATTTCGGTGGACATGGACCTCAGGGCTAATCCTTCCTGTAAAATTGATGTGATATTAGATGAGGTTACCAAGGATGTGATTAAAGGTCAGGGAAATGGCTTACTGAATATTAAAGTAGGCACTAAAGAATCTCCTACAATAAGGGGCAGGTATGATATTACTGAGGGAGAGTACAAATTTATTTTTCAAACCTTTTTACAAAAATACTTTACTATAAAAAAAGGTTCTTCTATAGTTTGGAACGGCGATCCTTATGAAGCATTGATCAATATTAATGCAGAATACCTTGCACCAAATGTGGATCTGAGCAGTTTGGCCACCAGCAGAGGTAAGTTCAATCAGAAATCTGACCTGAGTATTATTGCCCATCTTACCAATACTTTAAAGCAGCCGGTAATCAATTTTGAGTTTATACTTCCAAAGGATAATGATTATTCAAAAGATCCTATTGTACAGGAGAACCTGAAAAAATTTACCAAAGATCCAAATGAAATGAACAGGCAGGTAGCTTCTTTATTATTGTTCAACAGCTTTATCAGCGATAAAGGATTTGGCGGATCAACAGCCTCCTTCTTCTCAGGCACAGCAGGTCAGGTAATTTCAGGATTTTTAAATAACCAGCTGGCCAGATTCTTCCAAAAAATATTTAAAGATCCCACCATTACACCTTACTTGTCTTTAAACTCATCGTATGATATTACCAGTCCGGAGTTAATTAAGGCCTTGCAGGCATCCGGTAATTTTGGTTTTAAGAAAGAATATTTTAACGGCAGACTGATTGTGGCATTGGGTGGAAATATAGATTATAACAATCCCTATATTCTGGCGGCAAGAAATACCAACGTATTACTTACGCCAGATATTAATGTGGAATACATTTTAACTGCGGATGGAAAATTGCGTGTAGTAGGATTTAACAGAACCAGCGTGGATGCCACGCTGGGGCAGCGTAACAGAACGGGTGTTCGGTTATCGTACCAAAAAGAATTTGATAAACGTACAGATGAAGAAAAACGTAAAAAGAAAAAAAAGGATAGCCCTGTTCAGTAAATTGTATAATAGCCTAGTCCTTTAAAATGGTATGTCCCATTTTATCTTTTTTAGTCTGCAGGTATTTTTGATTATGCGGATTAGGTGCAATTTCAATAGCAATATTATCCACTACCTCTAAGCCATATCCTAAAAGTCCCGCACGTTTACGTGGGTTATTACTCAATAATTTCATTTTACTTACGCCCATATGGCGGAGTATCTGAGCTCCAACACCATAATCTCTTTCATCCATACTAAAACCCAAATCCAGATTGGCTTCAACAGTATCTCTGCCATTTTCCTGGAGTTTATAGGCTTTTAATTTATTCAGCAAACCAATACCCCGCCCCTCCTGGTTCATATAAAGCACCAGTCCTTTACCTTCCTGCTCAATCATTTTCATGGCATGATGCAGCTGATCGCCGCAATCGCAGCGCAATGAACCCAGTATATCACCAGTCATGCAGCTGCTGTGTACCCTAACCAATATCGGTTCATCCTGATTCCAATCTCCTTTTTTTAAAGCCATATGAATTTCACCGGTATTCAATTGTCTGAAAGCTATTAATTCAAACATGCCATACTTGGTTGGCATCTGCACTTTTACTTCTTCTTTAATTAAAGTTTCCGTTCTTAAACGATAGGCTATCAAATCTTTAATAGAAATTAATTTCAGGTCAAATTTCTTTGCAATCTCTTCCAACTGAGGTAATCTGGCCATACTGCCATCCTCGTTCATAATTTCTACCAAAACTCCTGCTGGTTTGTAACCCGCAAGCATGGCAATATCAATAGTAGCTTCAGTATGTCCTGTACGTCGCAATACTCCCCCACGTTTAGCACGTAATGGAAATATATGACCCGGCCTGCCTAAATCTTCTGGTTTGGTGGTATCAGCAATCAATGCCTGTACTGTTTTAGACCTGTCGTGAGCCGATATACCAGTGGTACATCCCTGTCCTAAAAGATCAACACTAACCGTAAAAGCAGTTTCATGTAAAGAGGTATTATCCACCACCATTGGGGGTAAATGCAATTCATCGCAGCGCTCTTCAACAAGGGGCGCACAAATAAGCCCCCTTCCGTGAGTACTCATAAAATTGATCATCTCGGGGGTTACGCACTCTGCAGCACCCACAAAATCGCCTTCATTTTCTCTGTCTTCATCATCCACCACAATAATCAGCTTGCCTTTTTTAATATCTTCTATTGCACTTTCAATACTATCTAACATAATGGGTTGTTTTCTGCACAAAGGTAACAAGGATTGAGCTGTAAATTAAAGCCCCTGTTTTTTGAAATTGGGAATATTTTGCAAAGTATAAAAATTGCACAAGTTCCACTTTGCGACTTTGCTGCTTTTAATACATGCAAATACTATGTAATCTTTGGGTTTGATTAAAATGCTATTTACCCCCAAATAAAACCAATTACTGTGTATAAAAGCTGATGCAGCATGTATGTACTAATTATTGCCTTATAATTTGTTAATAAAAGTTGGCCAAATTCGCCAATTATTTAGTTTCTTTGCCATCGATTAAAACTAACTATTATGAGACTTAAAAAGATTGTACGTTTATTATTTGTACTTCTGGTTTTGCCTTTTGCAATAAATGCACAGGTTACCACCAGTAATATTACAGGTACAGTAAAATCAGACAAAGCAGAAGCACTTGAAGGTGCTACTGTAAAAGCAACACATACTCCTTCCGGATCGGTGTACACCACTGTAGCAAAAAAAGGAGGCACTTTTACCCTGTCCAACTTAAGAATTGGCGGGCCATATACTATCCAGATTGATTTTGTTGGACGTAAATCTCAAACCATACAGGATGTATTTCTTTCTTTAGGCGAACCATATAACCTGAATATTGTGATGAACAATGATTCAAAAACTTTGGCCGATGTTGTGGTGGTTGCAAAAGGCCGTAATCTTGAAAAAGATAAAACCGGTGCTTCTACCAATATCAGTTCCAGAATGATAACTACTTTGCCATCAATTTCTAGAAGTATTTCAGATTTTACCAGATTAACCCCTCAGGCAAACGGAAATAGCTTTGGTGGCAGAGATGCCCGTTACAACAACGTACAGATTGATGGTGCTAACCTGAACAATAACTTTGGTTTATCTACTGACCCGTTACCAGGCGGTGGTAGCAACCCAATTTCATTGGATGCGATTGAAGAGATTTCTGTAAACATTGCTCCTTACGATGTAAGACAGGCAAACTTTACAGGTGCCGGTATCAGTGCTGTTACTAAAAGTGGTACCAATACTTTTAAAGGAACTGTTTATGGTTTTTACAGAGACCAGTCTTTTAATGGTACAAGAGTTACCGGAATTAAAATACCTGCATTAACAACTTCTTATAATAAAGTTTATGGAGGAAGTCTTGGTGGCCCGATCATCAAAAACAAATTATTCTTTTTTGTAAATGGTGAATATGAAGAAAGATCTGCTTTTCTAAACTATTACACTCCTGCCGGAGGTAGTGGTTCAGGCAACCTTTCAGCAGTTCCAATAGATTCATTAACCAAATTATCTAATTACCTGCAATCAAAATATAATTTCAACCCTGGTTCTTACGATAATTTTGAAGGCGGTGTGCCGGTAAAAAATCATAAATATTTAGCTAAGCTGGATTGGAATATCAGTAAATCTCATAAGCTGACCGCAAAATTCAGTGATTTCTTAAGTACCAGTACTTCTTTACCAAGTCAAAGTGGTGGTATTAATGGTGCAAGTAGTCAGAGTGGTATAGTTACCTATGGTCCTAAATTCTCTCCTACTGCTATGGCATTCAGCGGAACTACTTATACTTCTTTAGATAAAGTAAGATCAGGTAGTTTAGAGTTGAACAGTAATTTCAATAATAAATTCTCTAATCAGTTCATTGCTACTATCACTAAAATCAGTACCACAAAAGAACATCCGGGTGCTCAGTTTCCATTTGTTGATATCTTAGGTCTTACTCCGGGTAGCAAGAATAACTATATGAGTTTTGGTAATGAGCCATTCAATGGTAATTATAATGTTGTGGTAAATGATGTATTTACTGTTACCGATAACTTTACTTACTATGCAGGAAAACATACATTAACTGCCGGCGCATCATATGAATACCAAAAAGTGGGTAATGGATTTATGCCGGGTAACCAGGGCTATTATGTTTTTGGTTCTTTGGATGATTTTATTAATAACAGAGCGCCTAAATTATTCTCTTTAACCTACTCTTTAATCCCGGGACAAGATGCTGTAATATCAGCTAATTTTAAAATGGGACAATTAGGTGGTTATATTCAGGATGAAATCAATGTTAGCGATAAATTTAAACTTACTTTAGGTTTAAGGGTAGACAAACCAATATATCCTGAGCAACCTTTGGGTAATAAAGCAGTAGCTGCACAAAGTTTATACGACAAAGATGGTCAGTTAACCAATTACAGCACAGATGCCTGGCCTAAAGCAGCGGCGTATATTTCTCCAAGAGCGGGTTTCCGCTGGAGCTTACCTGAAGAAAAAATGACTATTAGAGGTGGTACAGGTTTATATACCGGTCGTATTCCATTTGTATATTTAACCAATATACCTACAGGTAGCGGTCCTTACCAGTTTGGCACTTTAATTACTAACAGTGCACAGTTATCAGGATTCCTGTTTAACCCAGACCCGCATGCTTACAATCCTTTTTATAATACCAGTTTACCTTCAGCTCAATTTCCAACAACAGGTGGTACTGTTGTACCTTCCGGAGCGTACGCACTGGTTAATAATAATTTCAGGTTCCCTCAGGTTTGGAGAACTGATTTGGCTATTGATAAACCTTTAGGCAACAGATGGTCATTAACAGTAGAAGCATTATACACCAAGGATTTAAACGCAGTGTATATGTTCAATGCCAACCAAAATGCACCGAATACAACTGTTGCAATTGGACCAACAACCAGAGCAGCTTATACTAATTCTGCAGCAAGAAAATTAAATGCTGCAAGTGGTAATGCAATTGTTTTGGAGAACACCAAAAAAGGCGGATCTTTCTCTTTCACCACTCAGGTGTCTAAAGGATTCAGCAAAGGATTTTATGGTTCATTGGCTTATACTTATACAGCTGCTTATGATGTTACGGCTAACCCCGGTAGTCAGGCAACTTCTGTATGGTCGGCCAACGCAACATCTACCACACAAAATGCAACTGAACTGGCATATTCAAACTTCGCTTCTCCACACAGAATCGTAGGTAATGTCTCTTACCGTTTTGAATATTTAAAACACTTAGCTTCTACCCTTTCCTTCTTCTATGAAGGAGCTACTCAGGGATCTTATACTTATATATACAATGGAGATATCAACAATGATGGTAACTCTGCTGATTTAATGTATATACCAAGAAATGCAGCTGAAATTAATTTTGTTGCTATTCCTGCATCGGGTAATAATCCGGGCTTTACTGTACAACAACAATCTGATGCCTTCTTTAAATTTGTTGCTCAGGATAAATATTTGTCTAAACATCAGGGACAGATTGCTGAAAGAAACGGAACTTTCTTCCCATTCTATCATAAAGTGGATATGAAATTCACTCAGGATATCTTTACCAATATTGGTGGAAGAAAAAATACCCTGCAATTCACTGTAGATGTAAACAATGCATTGAATATGTTTAACAGGGATTGGGGTGTTAGAAGATTCTTTATTGTAAGTAATCCACTAAGAGTAGCAACTGCAGGTGTTGCTAACTTCCAAATGGCTACTTATTTACCAGCAGGTGCAACTACCCAGGTTTTGGTAGACAGAACTTATATCAACAACAATTCTACTGCAAGTACATGGAGCATGCAGATGGGACTTCGTTACATATTTTAATAGAAAATATTAAGATTTTATAATAGAAAATGCCTTCTTTAATTAGAGGGCATTTTCTATTACAGGCATTCTCATTTATATTATACAGATTGGAGCCAAGTTTTATTTTAAAATATATTTAAATGTCGGAGAAAACACTTTTTTACTACAATTGGATAAAAGTTTACTTTTTGTTAATAATCACTCATTCTTTTAGTAGATCAAATAACAGAACTTTGCAAAAAAACTAACTAAATTATGAGGAAAATGAAATTTGCATTTTTAACTGTACTATTGGCCCTGCTGAGTTTTGGCGCAATGGCACAGGAAACAACTTCGGAGATTCAGGGTACAGTAACAGACGGCAAAAATCCGTTAGCAAATGCTACGATTATTGCTGCACATTTACCAACAGGTACCAAATATTCCACTACCAGCCGTAAAGACGGACGTTTTAACTTACCAAACTTACGTGTGGGTGGTCCTTACACTGTAACAGTAAGCTTTGTAGGCTTTAAAGAAGACAAACAGGATAATATTAGCCTGTTACTTGGACAAGCTTACAAAACTGATTTTAAACTGGCATCGAATGCTTCTACTTTAACTGAAGTTACAGTAGCATCAAAGCGTCAGGACAAAGTTTTCAGTAATAACAGAACAGGTAGCCAGGAAGTGA
Source organism: Ferruginibacter sp. (assembly GCA_037140275.1). Classification (GTDB taxonomy): domain Bacteria; phylum Bacteroidota; class Bacteroidia; order Chitinophagales; family Chitinophagaceae; genus Ferruginibacter. The sequence continues at coordinate 9,389 of JBAXET010000059.1, forward strand.
TCAATCGTACACAGATTGAGCGCTTGCCAACTATCAACCGTTCATTACAGGATTTTACCAAATTAGAGCCTACTTCAAATGGTTTAAGTTTTGGCGGCCGCAGTAATCAGTACAATAATGTAACTGTAGACGGTGCTAACTTCAACAACTCTTTTGGTTTATCAGGTACATTGGGCGGGCAAACCGGTTCTCAGCCTATCAGTCTGGATGCGATTGAACAAATTCAGGTAAACGTTTCTCCTTACGATATTCGTCAGGGTGGATTTACAGGTGCCGGTATCAATACTGTAACACGCAGTGGTACCAACCAAATTAAAGGTACCGTGTACCAGTACACTAAAAACGAAAACAACCAGGGGTATAAAGTAGCCAATACCAAATTGGTTAAAACACCAATTAAATTCAGTTTAAAAGGTTTTGCTTTAGGTGGTGCTATCATTAAAAATAAATTATTCTTTTTTGTAAGTGCCGAACAGGTAAGACAGGAATTACCAGCTACCAGTTTTATTGCATCTGATGCAAGTCATCCTATTACTCCGGGTAGTGTATCAATTGCTAATGCTGATACTTTAGCTCAATTGGCTAATTTTTTAAACACCAAATTCGGTTACGATGCAGGACCTTTCCAGGGGTACAATCAAAAAACACAGAGTGATAAAGTAACTGTTAAACTGGATTGGAATATCAACGAAAAAAATACCCTTACTTTAAAATACAATTACCTGAAATCAAGTGCTGATCAGTTTGCAAGTACCAGCAGAAACGGTTTCTCAGGATTTGTATCAGGTCAGGCACCGGGTAATAACGCGATGCCGTTTAAAGGAGCAGGTTATGTAATCAATAATAATTTCAACATTTTTATTGCTGAATTAAATACAAGATTCAGTAATAAACTGGTAAACAAATTTCAGGTTGGATTTACTAAATTACGTGACTTCCGTTCTTCACAGGGGAATTCTAATTTACCATTAGTGGATATTTTATTAAGTGGTAACGTATACACTACATTCGGGTACGAACCATTTACTTACAATAACAAATTAAATACAGATAATTTCCAGTTTTCAGATATCCTGACTTTCTATAATGGCAGTCATGAAATTACAGCTGGTACACAAAACTCATTTAAGAAATACTTAAACGGATTTGCTCCTGCTTATCAGGGCTTATATCAATTTAACAGTTTGACTGATTTTTACAACAGTGTAAATAATGGCAATGTAAATGCTGCCCGTTATGCGCTTCAGTATTCTGCTTTAAAAGACGGTTCCTTCCCTTATGCAAAAGCTGGTTCTAATGATATCAGTGTATTTGTACAGGATAAATGGAGTGTTAAAAAGAACTTTACCTTAACATATGGTATCAGATTTGACAATAGTTCTTATACAGGAACTTTTGATCAAAACCCTGATTTTGCCGCTCTTACTTTTGCCAATGGTGCAACATATGATGTGGGTAAAAAACCAAAAAGTGCCCTATTGGTTTCTCCAAGATTGGGTATTAACTGGGATGTATTAGGTGATAAAACTTTACAGGTAAGAGGTGGTGGTGGTATTTTCTCAGGTACTCCACCTTTTGTTTGGATCAGTAACCAGGCAAGTAATAATGGTGTACAATTTGGTTCTGCTATCAGAACAGGGGCAACAGCTGTACCATTCAGTTCTAACCCTGATGCTTACCGCCCAACTGCAGGTGCTGCAAATACATCTTACAGTGTAGCATTAGTAGATAACAAATTTAAATATCCTACAGTATTAAAAACCGGTTTGGCTATAGATAAAAAATTAACACACGACTGGGTATTAACTTTAGAAGGCACTTATACTAAAGATATTAATGCGGTATATTATTCAAATATTAATTTGAATGAAACCAATGCATTTGCTTTAGGTGGAGCAGATAACAGATTACGTTATTTAACTAGTGTTGCTAATACAAACAAATATTACTTTGCTGGTACTTCTGCTGCTAACCCTAACCTGGGTAATGGCATTTTGATGAAAAATACTAAAAAAGGATATTCATCCACCACCACTTTCCGTGTACAAAAAACTGTTAAAAGCTTATACTTAAGTGCTGCTTATACACACTCAAGATCTAAGAACACAGCAGAAGGCGGTAGCACTGCAGGTGGTTTATGGAGCGGCAGAGCGGTACAGGGAACTGATCCTAATGCAGCTAATTTATCCAATGCATCATGGTACCAGCCTCACCGTGTAGTGGCTTTTGCTTCATACAAATTCAGCTATGCTAAATATTTCGCTACCAGTTTTGGTCTGTATTTTGAAGCGGCACCAAACGGTGTAACTTCTTATATCTATAATGGCGATTTAAATGGTGATGGTAACACAGGAAATGACCTGGTATATGTTCCAAATTCAGCCAGCGAAATCGTATTGGTTAAATCTGGTTCAGGTGGTTTAGGTGCCGGTACAAGTACTGATGTTAGAACCGCTGCTCAACAATGGGCTCAGTTGAATGCTTTCATCAATCAGGATAACTACTTATCATCTCACCGTGGACAGATAGCTGCAGCAAACGCTGTAGTATTACCTTACTTCAAAAAGATGGATTTGAATATTACTCAGGACATTTCAATGAAAACCGGTAAAGGCGAAGGTGACCGTCATACTTTAAGATTATCATTAGATATCTTAAACGTAGGTAACCTGCTGAACAAATACTGGGGTGTAGTAAAATCTCCAACAGTAACCAACTTCTTACGTTATGAAGGTTTGGGTGTTGATGGTAAAACTCCAAGCTTTTCATTCACACAACAGGATGCTAATAATTTAACTCCTTTTGTGAACAGTTTCTCCAACAGCACCAGCATTGCTTCCCGCTGGCAGATGCAGTTTGGTGTAAGGTATTTGTTTAACTAATATTTTTTTACAGATACATAAAGAGCCGCTTAATTTAAGCGGCTCTTTTATTTTTAGTACAATCAGTATTAATTACCCCAACCCCATTTTAAAAAATCGGGAAAAGCTTTTGCCCAGGTAGGCACATCATGTTTGCCATCATTTAATTCCAAATAACTGATGGCAGTTTCTTTATCATATCCCTTATGCTCCAGTGCTGCAATTAAGCTTACGGTATCGTCGATGGCATCTATAATACCGTTATTATTTCTGTCGGCAGTTTCATCCTGTGTACCCACTTCAAAAAAGAATTTAAGCCAGGGGGCATAATTGCCTTCCCGTATCTGCCGGTGCATAATACGGTCAGTATCTTCATTAAAATCAGCATCGTCCTGGTCTTTATCCCGCCACCATAATGAACCACTGAACACACCTGTACGGTAAAATTCCTGGGGTTTATTCCATACAATATCCAGCGCACTTAAACCACCTAAGGAAAAGCCTGCATAGGATTTATCTTTAAAAGAACTTACCTGATATTGTTGCCTTATAAAAGGGAGTAATTCTTCCAATACAAAACGGGTGTACAAAGCTGCTTTAGCGCCACGCCCCTTGTAGTCTAATATTTTAGCCGTGCCATATTCATTCTTCCTGTCTTCAGAACAATGTAAGCCTACACAGAATAATGGTGTAATAGCATTTTCATTATATAAACGATCCAGAATATTTTCAAATTTCATGGTCACCAGATCCTGTCCATCATTGATCAGTAATAAGCTCATGTTTTCAAATTCAGTTTGTGATCCAGGAAGATAGCAATCCACTTTAACGGCTCTTTTCAAAAAAGCCGACTCCAGAATATGATGCGCTGTTATAACCGTTAATTTTCCGTCCATAGCGTTCAAAAATAAGAAAAGTAGCTGAAATGGATGAGGGATGATGGATGCTGGTTACTGGATACTGGATACTTGATATTAGATTCTTGATACTGATCAAAGATCAAGGATTGTTGAACATAGTAAACCCTGCAATCATCCCGGATCAAGTATCCAGCATCCTTTCTACCCTCCGAAACAATATTTGTTTTATTGACAGCGAAAAAATATATTTGGATACGTTTGAATACAACCTACCATTTTATAAAAAACAAAACCCACTGTTATGAAGAAAATTGGAATGCTTTTCGGAAAAGAAAGAAGTTTCCCCATGGCTTTTATTGAAAGAGTAAACAGTAAAAATATTGAAGGCATTGTTGCAGAAGCAGTGCAAATAGACAAAGTAATGCAGGGTGAACCCAGTGGTTATGCTGTTATCTTTGACCGTATATCACAGGACGTGCCTTTTTACCGGGCTTATTTAAAAAATGCAGCATTATGCGGCACTACGGTAATCAACAATCCATTTTGGTGGAGTGCAGATGAAAAGTTTTTTAATAACTGTCTGGCTACAAAAATTGGAGTTCCGGTTCCTAAAACAGTTATTCTTCCCAGTAAAGATTTACCTACCGATACTTCTGATGAATCATTCAGCAATCTTTCCTATCCTTTAGACTGGGAAGGTATTTTTAAATATATCGGTTTCCCTGCTTACATGAAACCCTTTGCCGGTGGCGGATGGAAAAGCGTATACCAGTTAAACAGTATTGAAGAGTTTTTTGAAAAGCATGCCGAAACAGAACAGCTGGTAATGATGCTGCAGGAAGAAATTAAATTTGAAGAATATTACCGTTGTTATTGTATCGGCGGAAAATATGTACGCATCATGCCATACGAGCCCCGTAATCCGCATGCATTGCGTTATGTGGCCGACTTTTCTCCTTCACCCGAAAGATACAAGGAGATGGAAGAAATTGTGCTGCGCATCTGCCATTATTTGGGTTATGATTTTAATACTGTGGAACTGGCCGTTCGCGACGGAGTGCCATATGCCATTGATTTTTGTAACCCGGCTCCTGATGCTGAAGTAACCAGTGTTGGACAGGAAAATTTTGACTGGGTGGTGGAAACAGCTGCCAACTATGCCATTGAAAAAGCTTTAGAACATAAAGACAATGCAGATAATCTTACCTGGGGCGAATACATTAAAAGAAGTGCTGCAAAGAAGACTTTGTATTGAATAATCAGACTAAAGCGTTAAGTACACTGCAGTAATTGTTAATTCTTAATTGTTAATTATTAATTTAAAACATGGCAAACCTTTCATATAAACATTTCACTCTTGGTGTGGAAGAAGAATACATGGTAATTGACCCTGTAACAAGGGAGTTAAAAAGTCATGATCAGAAAATTGTTATAGAAGGCCAAAAAGTAATTAAAGACAAAGTAAAGGCCGAAATGCATCAGGCTGTAGTAGAAGTGGGAACAGATATCTGTAATGATGTAGATGAAGCCTTTATGGATGTGGGTACTTTACGTAAAACCATTAGTGGTATTGCCGGCGACCTGGGGCTTTGGGTAGGTGCCAGCGGAACACACCCCTTCAGTCATTGGGAAAGTCAGTTAATTACCGATCATGCCCGGTACAGCGAAATTGTAAACGAATTACAGGAAGCTGCCCGCAGCAATCTCATTTTTGGGTTGCATGTGCATGTAGGTATGGAAACACGTGAAATGGCCATTCATATAGCCAATAGTGCCCGCTATTTTTTACCCCATATTTATGCATTAAGTACCAATTCTCCTTTTTGGGAGGGCAGGTCAACAGGATATAAATCGTTCCGTACTAAGGTATTTGACAAATTCCCCCGTACAGGCATCCCCGATTTTTTTGAAAGTATAGAGGCCTATGATAATTATGTAAAACTGCTGATTAAAACCAATTGTATTGATAATGCTAAAAAGATATGGTGGGATCTGAGGGTACATCCATTCTTTAATACAGTGGAATTCCGCATTTGCGATATTCCTATGACTGTTCAGGAAACTATTACAATTGCTGCTTTATTTCAGGCCATTTGTGCTAAATTATACAAATTGAGGATGCAGAACCTGAACTTTATGATGTACAGCAGAGCCCTGCTAAATGAAAATAAATGGCGGGCAAGCCGCTATGGTATAGATGGCAGCCTGATAGATTTTGGAAAGGAAAGCGAGGTTAATACCCGTGTTTTATTATACGAGTTATTGGATTTTGTAGATGATGTAGTACCACATCTGGGTAGTCGTCATGCTGTTAATAATGTACATAAAATGATGGAAGTGGGTACTGGTGCCGACAGGCAGTTAAAAGTATTTGAAGAAACCAAAAGTTTAGTGAATGTAGTAGACTATATTCATAATAGTTTTTTAGAAGGACTGTAAATGTTTGGCTGGAAAGAATAATCTGGCTATATTTGCACCCCAATTTAATGGCTGCGTAGCTCAATTGAATAGAGCATCTGACTACGGATCAGAAGGTTTTAGGTTTGAATCCTAACGCGGTCACAACGAGAGAGAATATCGAAAGGTATTCTCTTTTTTTATTTAAAGATTTTATGTTTACAACCTATATTCTATATTCTCAAAAATTAAATAAATTTTATATTGGTTTTACTTCTGATAATATTCAAAATAGAATTTCAAAGCATTTGGCTAGTCATAAAGGATTTACTGCAAAGGCAAAAGACTGGAGATTTGTTTATTCTGAAATATTTTCTACAAAGGCTGAAGCAATGAAAAGGGAAAAACAATTGAAAAGCTGGAGGAGCCATATTCGTATTAAAGAATTAATCGAGCGTAGCTCAACTGAATAGTGCATCCCGACTGCAAGTCGGGAAGGTTTTAGGTTTGAATCCTAACGCGGTCACAACGAGAGAGAATATCGAAAGG
>JBAXET010000060.1:0-15957 GCA_037140275.1 Ferruginibacter sp.
GTGTGAAGCGTTTTATGGGCCGCCGATTTGATGAAGTAACTGAAGAGATCAGCCACTGGAGCTATAAAGTGGTAAAAGGCGACAATAATACAGTTCGTATTGACATAGATGGCAGATTATATACGCCTCAGGAAATTAGTGCCATGGTATTGCAGAAAATGAAAAAAACTGCTGAAGACTACCTGGGTCATGAAGTTACTGAAGCCGTTATTACCGTTCCTGCTTACTTTAATGATGCACAGCGTCAGGCTACTAAAGAAGCCGGCGAAATTGCAGGCCTTACAGTAAAGCGTATCGTTAACGAACCTACCGCAGCCGCTTTGGCTTATGGTTTGGATAAAGGTGGTAAAGACCAGAAGATCGCTGTATTTGACCTTGGTGGTGGTACATTCGATATCAGTGTACTGGAACTGGGTGATGGTGTATTTGAAGTAAAATCTACCAATGGTGATACTCACTTAGGTGGTGATGATTTTGATAAAGTGATCATGGACTGGTTAGCAGATGAATTTAAAACTGACGAAGCTATTGACCTGCGTAAAGACCCAATGGCTTTACAACGTTTAAAAGAAGCTTCTGAAAAAGCAAAAGTGGAACTGTCAAGCAGTAGCGAAACAGAGATCAACCTGCCTTATATTACTGCAGTGGATGGCGTGCCTAAACACTTAGTGAAAAAATTAACCCGTGCAAAATTTGAAGCACTGGCTGATAAATTATTTGAACGTTGTTTAAAACCATGCGAAGCTGCATTGAAAGATGCCGGCATGAATACCAGTGAAATTGATGAAGTGATTATGGTGGGTGGTAGCAGCCGTATCCCTAAAGTATTAGAGATTGTTGAAAAATTCTTTGGTAAAAAACCTAACCGTGGTGTTAACCCCGATGAGGTTGTTGCAGTAGGTGCAGCTATTCAGGGTGGTGTAATGACCGGTGAAGTAAAAGATGTATTGTTGTTAGACGTTACCCCTTTAAGTTTAGGTATTGAAACTATGGGCGGTGTTATGACAAGACTGATCGACAGCAATACAACTATTCCAACTAAAAAATCTGAAACTTTCAGTACTGCAAGTGATAATCAGCCCGGTGTTGAAATTCATGTACTGCAGGGCGAAAGGCCAATGGCCAATCAAAATAAGAGCCTGGGTAAATTTAACCTGGCCGATATTCCTCCTGCACCACGTGGTGTTCCGCAGATTGAAGTAATATTTGACATTGATGCCAATGGTATTTTACACGTAACGGCAAAAGATAAAGGAACCGGTAAAGAACAACGCATCACCATTCAGGGCGGTAGTGGCTTAAGCAAAGAAGAGGTAGAAAAAATGAAGAACGAAGCTAAAGCCAATGAAGCCACCGATAAACTGGAAAAAGAAAAAGTAGAAAAAATCAATCAGGCCGACAGCTTGGTATTCCAGACAGAAAAACAACTGAAAGAATACGGCGATAAAATACCTGCAGATAAAAAAGCACCCATTGAAGCGGCGTTGGAAAAATTAAAAACAGCGCATAAAAATGCGGATCTGGCTGCAATAGATTCTTCTATGGAAGAAATGAATGCCGCATGGACCGCTGCAAGTGAGGACATGTACAAAGCCACTCAGGAAGGTGCAGGTGCTCAGCAAGCACAGCCCGGCCCTGATGCAGACGCTAACGGTCAGCAGCAAAGCAGCGAAAGCAAAGTGGAAGATGTGCCGTTTGAAGAAGTGAAGTAATGTATTTAAAGTAAGAAGGTAATAAAGTAAGAAAGTATATACAGTAAAACAGCCGTTCAGCAATGAGCGGCTGTTTGTATTAGCAAACTTCCCTGGTCGGTATCTCACCAACCGGAATTTGGATGCTGCAATATTTATCATAAATGCAATACCATTCATCGCTGCACAAAAAAATAATCAGGTTGCTTATATTTTATGTACTACGTATAGTTTTTATTGCTTCAGTTAGTATTTAAGGCTATGCAGTTTTAGGGAAATATTTACTCCTAACATTCAAAAAAGGCTTTTCAAAAAAATAGTATGAAGCATAACTGATCAGCAGGGTAATAATAAAAGCTGACAGTGTAAAGCCAATGGTATATAACCAGGCGTTTCCTCCTTGTACAGGCTTAAATACCATTAGTAATGCCAGTATTACCGGTGTATGATAAACATACAGGCCATAACTCATATTCCCCCATTTTCCCAATAGTGAATGATTGCTGATATGGTACACCGCGCCGGGTAGCACCATACTTGCAATTAAAACAGTGAACACAATTGCTGATAGCGTAGGAAAATAAATAGGGTTTCTCATAACTACCTGCGGAAATACCTGCACAAAAAAGAAAAAGAAAAAACAAGCGCATAGTATGGGCAGTTGAAGCTGCGGATTAAGTAACTGCTGCATTTTTTTTGTAACAGAAGGATAGGTCACCATGCAAATTGCCAATGCTCCTCCAATGCAAAAATAATCCAGTTTAGAAATCAGGTCTGTATCGGTCATCATGGTATTATGCAGCAGGGGAGTAATCAATATCCTGTAACACCATGCGGTAATAATTAATCCTCCAAATACTTTTAGTATATGTTTTAGCGGAACAAATTTGAAAAGGATGATCCACAGAATATAAAACTGTTCTTCCACACATAAGCTCCAGAAAACTCTTAATGGAGCCCCATTAGGAAAATTATCTTCCATAATCATTTTAATATTCTCTGTAAATGTGGCCGAAAATAAAATATTGGGATTGTAACCAAGATGATTACCCAGCCCGTAATGTTGGCCAATATAATAGTTGGCATAGGCAAGTGAAACGCCTAAATAATACAGGGGCCATATCCTGAAAATACGGCGCATCATAAATCTTTTAGCGTCAACTGTACCGCTTTGGTATTTTTCTTTGGCTAATAAATAAGTAATGAGAAATCCGCTTAGCACAAAGAAAAAATCCACACCAATTTCTCCACCGGTTTTAATTTTTTCAAATAAAGGCAGATTGTAACTGTTGGGTATGTGCAATAGAAATATGCGGATAAAAGCTATAAAGCGTAAGGCATCTAAAGAATCAAATTTAGTGTTAGTGGTATCCTTTAAGCTCATCATTGAATCAAAGTTAATACTAAACAGTTGTTATGATAAACTTTACAAATTGAATTGCTGCAATAATTAATTGCAGTTACAGCAATATGATTTTTTTAAGCCTGTTCGTCCTGAACAAAATCAAACATTTCGTGGTCAATTTCTGTTACATCACATTCTGTAATTTGTGCAAAAGCACTGTATACAGCAGTAATAGATAGTGGTACGCTGAATAACAATCCAATGCCGCAGGGTAATGCACTAATGATGATGATAATACCAAGCATAAAAAACAAGCCCAGCAGAGGGATGATATTATGAGTGGTAATTTTTCTCGACATTTCCATAGCTTCCCAGCCTTTTAAATTATAGATCACTATAAAATGATTTTTAAAAGCCCATATGATTGAAAGTAGCATCAAAGCCAGCATTAATAATACAAACAACAATAGTGTTTCGGTATTAAAAAACTGTCTTGCCAGTGCTTCAATAGCTGCCTTGTTATTATAGACATCTGTGCTTTGTGTTAGTTCAAAAAAATCTTTCAATTGCGGAATATAATTATAAAAGCAAAGTACTATCAATGCTCCCGAAACTATTGCCTGAATGATTGTACTTACAAACATGGGCCCAACAAAGTTGAAGCCTTTAAAAATATCGCCAAAGTCTGTCCATGCAATACCTTTAGAAATTTGCCAGCTAATAAAAACAGCGCTGGCAGCAAAGCAGGGGCTGATGATAAGGCTGTTGAGAATGGCTCCGGCAAAAGGTATAATGCCGGCTGCCATGCCAATTAATACTGCTACCACGCCTCCTAATATATAATACCCCATATGTCGGGATACCAGATTCCATCCATCTGATATGGCACGGCTTGGAGAAAATGTTACCCTGTCGGTTTGCAGCGTTTCTAAACTTTTCATGTTTTGTTTTTTACAGTCCTAATATTAAATCAGAAAAAGCGGTTGAACAAAATTTTTTATAAAAGTGCATCAGTTATTTATATATTCTGCCATTGAAAAGCTGTTTATCTTAAACAGTTGTATATTCATTCATATAAAATAAGAAAATATAAAGTATTGAATCATGGAAATCGAAATATTCACACTCTGCGATTTTGCACAGGATAATAATTCAAAGCTTACTATAGTAGGTACATTTGACAGTATTTATGCCAAACAGTTTCCGGTAACACATCCTGCGTGTACTGTAGCCTGCAGGTTACGCTTTGCAGCTAAAGAGGCAGGCGATCATGATCTTAAACTTAGGTTGATTGATATCAAGGGTAATGAATGCATTACTCCGGTTCTGGGAAATATTAATATACCTGTTCCTGTAAACGGACAAATGGCTACTCTTAATCTGGTCTTTAATTTTAATCAGTTACAGTTTCCTGCATCCGGCCGTTACTCTTTTGAATTATACCTTAACGGCGACTGGAAAAGCGGACTGCCTTTGTTCTTAAATCTGGTTCCTTAAGGCAGATGGTAAACAGATGGTTGCAAAATTTGCAAGTAGTAAGCACCCGTACAATTACTAAAAAAATCGGTCAGTTTCACTCTTGTAAAGTATACAAGGGGTATTTATTTTTACAGTAACATTTAATCCAAAAAATATTACTATGAAAAAACTTGTACTCCTGTTACTCGTCATTTGTTTTTTGGTGTCTTGTTCCACACCGGTTTCCATTCAGCAAGCTGCAAATAATAATTACAGAAGCGCCAGATCTGTACGATAAATATGTTTTGTTAAGGTTAAAACCTGCTATTAGATGTTGCAGGTTATTCTCATGCATTAATTAAAAAAGGTTGTTCGGTAAGAACAACCCTTTTTACTTGATGATGTACCGGCTTTTACTCCTTTACAATCAGGAGAAAAAAGAGTATACAAGCGCGGACCAACCACTATATACGGATAAGGTATCGGTTGTAAGCCAAACGCTGTTGGCGTTGGCTGTAAAGTAAAACTACATTCCATTTCAGGTATAAAAAATACCCCATTTGTGGTATTTTTAAAAGGCAATTGCTGCCGATGCAATATCTTTAGCCATTCAGATTAAATAGTATGGAGGTCATGTTCAAGTGGATGGCATATATTTTTTTTACAGGATTACTGCTACACTCCGCTGCGTTGGGGCAGCAAACCATTCCCAATCAGGATACTTTTTTTCTGGCCAAAAAGAAAGGCTTGTTGGGTAAACTCGGTAAAAGTATTTCTACCAGTGCAATAGAAGAACCACCTCAAAAAATTGCCAATCAATATTTACAGTATAAGGGTAAAATCATCCGCTCGGTGGAAGTGGTAAGTGTGGGATTTCAGTCGAGTATTTACGATACCTGTTATATCAAATATAATTTGGGGGTGCGCATGGCCAATCTTTTTCATAAAAATTCGAAACCCCAAATATTGCGGCGTAACCTTTTTTTTAAAGAAGGCAACCGGTTCTATCCTTATCTGGTAGCAGATAATGAACGTTACTTGCGTGATCTGGATTTTATACAGGATGCCAGAATAATAGTTGTGCCTGCAGCAAAAAGTATCGATTCGGTAGATGTGATTGTACTCACCAAAGATATTTTTTCGGTAGGCGGAAAATTAAAAGTAGACTCTAAAACCCGCGGACGACTGGAACTGGAGGAAGAAAACTTTGCCGGCAGTGCTACAAAAATTTTGTTCAGTGCTTTGTACGATGAACCCCGCAGTTCTCAAAAAGCATACAATGCGGCAATTACTAAACGAAATATCGGCGGATCCTTTGTGGACTGGACAATTGGTTACAATAGTTTTGCTCCTTCGTTTAGCAGTAGCCGAAGAGAAGAGACCGGCTTTTTTACCCTTATTGAAAAGCCATTGGTAACACCCTATATTCCGGCAACTGGGGCATTAGAATTTGGCTATTACAAAACCAGTAATGCCTACGTGTCTGATTCATTATACAATGCCAATTTCAGGTATGAGTATTATAATGTAGATGGTTGGTTAGGCTATAGTTTAGACAGTAAAAAGAGTATGTATGCTAACAAAGAAATCAAAGTACATAGTTTTGTTGCACTGCGGGCTTTTGATCAGCATTTTTTTAAACGTCCCCAAATAACGCAAACTGTTTTTGATTACCGTTTTGTCAATACCAAAGGGATACTGGGGTCGCTCAATGTTTTTAAACAATCCTTTTATAAAACCAATTTCATTTATGGCTTTGGCCGTAACGAAGATGTGCCCGAAGGATTTAGTGCTGCTTTAACGGGAGGAGTGGTTAAAAAAGATCAGCAACTACGTCCTTATGCAGGGCTCGATCTTGGGCTTACCAATTTCAGAAAAAAGGGTTTTTACAGTAATTACACTTTAAGGTTTGGCGGCTTTTTTTACCGCAGCCGTTTTGAAGATGTGGCGCTATTATTTAATATCGATCATTTTACCCGCTTAAAAAGAATCAACAGCAAATGGTACCAGCGTACTTTTATTTCAACGGGCTTTGCTTCTCAAATAAATCCGGTATTCAGTCAGCCCTTGTTTATAAACAGCGTTTATGCCCTTCCTTATTTTAATCCGGAGAATATCAATTCGGATATGCGGACTACCGTAAAACTGGAATCGGTGTATTACAACACCACTAAAATTTTAGGGTTCAGGTTAGCCCCATTTGTTTTTACTGATCTAAGTCTGGTAAAACCCATTAAGCAGGATTTAAATAAAGCGAACCTCTATTCTGCAGTAGGTGGCGGCATGCGTACCAGAAACGAAAATCTGGTATTCGGCACTATAGAATTAAAAGGATATTATTTCCCCCGCACCAACGGGGACATGAAAAACTGGAAAGTAGAACTAAATACTAATATCCGCTTTAAATATATCAGCAGTTTTATCAAACGCCCTGACACTGTAATTGCCAATTAAGCTGAGTTTGGGCAATAAAAAACCACCTGCACAATACAGGTGGTTTAAATATCTTGATCAATTCAATTACATTATGTCTAAAGCTTTTGCAAAAAGGGTTACATTAAAAGGCAACACCATGGAGCAGTAGGCACCAAGGGGAGATTGTAATACTACAAAAAATACAGCAACAGAGATAAAAAACAATATCCAATAAAGCCCGGTTTTCTTTTTAGCAGATTCCATTTGTAAATATTTTTTGCAAATATAAGGGAGATGATATTATCTGTTGCTTTTTTAACCCGGAAAAACAATATATATTTAAAAAATAATACAAACTGGTACGGCTTCGTTTTTTTTACTGCTTTTTTAATGTGTATTTTTTACATTTTGAAATAAAGGGTTTATATTGCCGCCTCTTAACCTGTTTGCTAATGACCTTACACTTTTATTTGCGGTTTTCCACTAAGTTTGGGCAAACGATTTTTATAAGTGGTAATACCGATACGCTGGGTAACAATGATACTGCTAAAGCATTTCCCATTCAATATCTTAACGATCAGTTATGGCATGGCAGCATCAGCATTGATCCAGCAAAAGATGACAATACCATCCGGTATAAATATATTTTAAGAGAAGAAGGTAAGCCAGAAACAGTGGAGTTTGGGGATGACAGAATTATTGCAGTGGATAGCATTACTGCCGAAGAAGTTGTGTTAACAGATACCTGGAACTTTACCGGTGAAACAGAAAATGCTTTTTTCACTCAGGCTTTTCAGGAAGTATTATTAAAAACACCCATGGCTGCAACCAAACCTGCCAAAACACCTAAAGGATATACCCACGATTTTAAAGTTAAAGCGCCTGTATTAAAGGCCGATGAAGTGATATGTATTACCGGATCGGGCGAAGGGTTAAATAGCTGGTCTACTGAAACGCCGCTGCTATTACATAAAGCGGATACCTGGTGGGAAACCAAACTCAATTTGAGTAAAGAAAATTTTCCGGTTACCTACAAATACGGGGTATACAATACCAAATTAAAACAATTTGTTGCATTTGAATCGGGCGATAACCGTACTATAATTGGCGATGCTTCAAAGAAAAAAGTAACCATCTGTCATGATGGTTTCGTTCGTATAAACTATACGCCATGGCGTGGGGCAGGTGTTGCTATTCCCGTATTCAGCTTAAAAAGTAAAAACAGTTTTGGTACCGGCGAATTCACCGATTTGAAATTACTGGTTGACTGGGCTAAAAAAACAGGACTTAAACTCATTCAGGTATTACCGTTAAATGATACTACGGCTACGCATACCTGGAAGGATTCTTATCCCTATGCCGCCATCTCTGCATTTGCATTGCATCCTTTGTTTTTGAATGTAGAAAAAGTGGCCGGTGCTGAACATGCTGCAATTGTAAAACCACTGAAGAAAAAACAACAGCAGCTGAACAACCTGCCAGATATGGATTACGACAGCGTGATCAAGTTTAAACTGCTGGCCATAAAAGAAATTTATACAGCTAAAAAAGACAATTTTTTAAGCGATACTGCATATTTCGAATTCTTTGAACTGAACCGCCACTGGCTGGTACCATATGCTGCATTTTGTTTTTTAAGGGATAAATATAACACCTCTGAATTCAGCAGATGGAAAACGAATAGTGTGTATGATGATAATAGCATACAACGTTTGGTAAGTCCTTCTCAAAAACATTATGATGAAATTGCGGTACACTATTTTACCCAATATCATTTACACCTTCAATTAATAGACGCTACCGCTTATGCACATAAAAACGGTATCGTAGTTAAAGGGGATATTCCTATTGGTATTTACCGTAACAGTGTGGATGCATGGATGGCACCGGGTTTATACAATATGGATGCACAGGCAGGCGCACCACCGGATGATTTTGCAGTGAAAGGACAGAACTGGGGGTTCCCTACTTATAACTGGCAGGCCATGCAGGCAGACGGTTTCAGATGGTGGCGCCAGCGCTTTGAGCAAATGAGCAATTACTTTGATGCATTCCGCATCGATCATATACTGGGTTTCTTTCGCATTTGGAGTATTCCTTTGCATGCTGTGGAAGGCATTATGGGAAGATTTGACCCTGCCATTCCTATACATATCAACGAATTTTTTGAAAGGAATATCTCTTACGAATGGCACAGATACACCCAGCCGTTTATTAACGACGATGTGTTACAGCAGTTTTTTGGTAATGAGGTGAACCAAGTTAAAGCTGATTTTTTGGATGGTTACGAATTAAAAGAAGCCTTCAATACACAGCGAAAAGTAGAAGACCATTTTGCAGCAATAAATGAAAGTGAAAGCAGTATTAAATACGGACTTTTCAATTTGATCAGTAATGTGATTTTATTTGAAGAAGATCAATCGCAGGGTTTGAAATTTCATTTTCGATTTGCAATGGATCAAACCTTATCTTATCAGTACCTGGATGCACATTCAAAAGAACAGCTGAAAGAATTATACGTCAATTATTTCTTCCGCCGTCAGGATGATTTTTGGAAAGAGCAGGCCATGAATAAATTACCGGGATTAAAACGCAGCACCAATATGCTGATCTGTGGTGAAGACCTGGGTATGGTGCCGACCTGCTTGCCTGATGTAATGTGGCAACTGGGAATTTTGAGTTTAGAGATACAGCGTATGCCTAAAGAAACTGCTTCCGAATTTTTTCATCCAAACGATGCTCCTTACATGAGCGTGGTAACCCCATCCACGCATGATATGAGCACTATCCGTGGCTGGTGGGAGGAAGACCGGGTAAAAACGCAACGCTTTTATAATACCATCATGGGCCGCTACGGCGAGGCACCCTATTTCTGCGAAGCATGGGTAAATAAAGAAATTGTTTTAGAACATTTATTTTCTCCGGCTATGTGGAGCATCTTGCAGTTGCAGGACTGGATGGGTATTAATACAGGCATCAGACGCGAAAATCCCAATGATGAACGCATTAATATTCCTGCTAATCCCAATCATTACTGGCGTTACCGTATGCATATCACATTAGAAGACTTATTGAATGCTGATGAATTTAATGAAGAGGTAAGGACTTTTGTGGCCGACAGCGGAAGATAGAATATTGTACTGAATTTATATAACAAACCCCGCTTTTGCGGGGTTTGTTATATAATGATATGGAACTGCTGTTTTTGCAAAGCAAAATTTACTCTACCTTCACTCTCGCTTTTTAATTTAATAAAACATTCAAAATATAAGTATCCTTAAGCATCATGGGTATTAAACTCAAATACAAAACTTTTAACCTTCCTTTCACCCATCCTTTCACCATTTCAAAAGGTACTAAAACACATCAACCATCTTTAGTGGTGGAACTGGATTTTATGGGCATAAAGGGATATGGTGAAGCACCTGCCATTGCCTATTATAATATTCCGGTAGAAAAAATGGTGGAAGACATTGAGGCGAAAAAAATATTTATAGAAAAATATGCTTTTATTGATCCGGAACGCTACTGGCATTACCTGCATCATTTATTTCCCAATAATAATTTTTTAGTCTGTGCTTTAGATATGGCGGGCTGGGATTTATATGGTAAGCTGAAAAGAAAACAATTGCACCAGTTGTGGAATTTAGATACCGCCAATGCACCCATTACAGACTTTACCATTGGTATTGATACCATTGATAAAATGGTAGCTAAAATGAAAGAAAAACCCTGGCCAATTTATAAAGTTAAAGTAGGGGTGGAAAATGATATAGAAATGGTGGCGGCATTACGGCAGCATACCGATGCCATTTTAAGAGTGGATGCAAATGCAGGCTGGACATTGGAACAAGCGCTGCAAAAAATTCCTTTATTAAAAGAACTGGGTGTGGAGATGGTGGAACAGCCACTGGCAAAAGATAACTGGGAAGGCATGAAACTGTTGTACGAAAAATCGCCTCTGCCTTTATACGCTGATGAAGCCTGTGTATTTGAAGCTGATGTTGAAAAATGTTATCAGCATTTTCATGGCATTAATATTAAACTCACCAAGTGCAGTGGTATTACTCCTGCAAGACGAATGATTGCCAAAGCCAAAGAATTAAACATGAAGGTAATGGTAGGCTGTATGAACGAAAGCAGTGTAGGTACAGCAGCTATTGCACAACTGGCACCCCTGTTAGATGTGGTGGATATGGACGGGCCATTGCTGCTTAGTGAGGATATTGCTTCGGGTGTTGGATTTGAGTATGGTAAAATAATATATACCGAAGCCCCCGGATTAGGCATTCAAATTACCCCATTTTAGAAAAATATACCAATTTGGTAGAGTTTTTAGTTTTTTTTATCAATGAAACTAAATTTTATTTGGAAAAATAATAATTCCCGCTTTACTTTGCAGTATCAATGAAACAAATCGTTCACATACACCACCATCATTCATTACTCATAAGGTAAGCGTGCTGACGTATGTAACTACACATAATTTCAAAAGGGCTTACTGAAAAGTGAGCCCTTTTTTTATTGCTGCAGTGCCAGATTCCACAGACTGGTATAAAAGCAAAGAATATCATTGGTGCATTGTGAATACTGTGGCTAAAAAATAAATATGTTAAAGATCGCAATTCAAAAATCGGGCAGGTTGTATGAAGACTCAGTAAAACTGCTGAAAGAGTGTGGTATAGAGCTGAACAACGGCAACAAACAATTAAAAGCCACTGCTTTTAATTTCCCATTAGAAGTATATTTTTTACGCGACGATGATATTCCTCAATATGTATACGACGGGGTTGCCGATATTGGTATTGTAGGTGAAAATGTATTACTGGAAAAAGAAAAAGATATTGACCTGGTATACCGCCTTGGTTTTGGTAAATGCAGATTAAGTATTGCAGTGCCTAAAACTATGCAGTATACTTCCAATGCAGATTTAAAAGGCTTAAAGATTGCCACCACTTATTCTGTAATACTGCAACAATACCTGAAGGATAATAATATTGAAGCAGAGATACATGAAATCAGCGGGTCAGTAGAAATTGCACCCGGTATTGGTTTGGCAGATGCGATATGTGATCTGGTGAGCAGCGGCAGTACTTTATTTACCAATGGATTGAAGGAAGTGGAAGTGATATTGAAATCAGAAGCTGTTTTAACTGCAAATAAAAATCTCTCTGAAGAGAATAAAGCCATCCTGCAAAAATTGCTAATGCGGATGAATGCAGTAAAAACGGCAAAAAATAATAAGTATATTATATTGAATGCACCCAACAGGCAGTTGAAAAACATTTCAGCCATATTGCCGGGCATGAAGAGCCCAACAGTTACTCCTTTGGCCGAAGATGGCTGGAGCAGTGTGCAAAGTGTGGTTAACGAAAATGACTTTTGGGAAGTGATTGAAAAATTAAAAGAATGTGAAGCTGAAGGTATATTAGTGTTGCCGATAGAGAAAATGATTGTTTAAAATAAATCTAAGATCATGCAATTGTTTATTAATCCTGAAAGAGAGACCTGGGAAGATATTTTACAGCGACCCGTATTTGATACAGCGGCGCTGAATGATTCAGTATCTGCAATTCTGGCGGATGTAAAATTGAACGGAGATGCGGCTGTAAAAAAATATGCTTTGCAGTTTGATAAAGCAGCATTGGATAACCTAAAGGTTTCAGAAACAGAGATAGCAGAAGCCATTGTGATGGTGCATGATAAATTAAAAGTGGCCATCAATATTGCTAAGGATAATATTACATTGTTCCATCAAATGCAACAAGAGGCCGTTATAAAAGTAGCAACTACCCAAGGTGTAACTTGCTGGAGAAAATCAGTAGCCATTCAAAAAGTAGGCTTGTATATTCCCGGAGGATCGGCGCCTTTATTTTCTACTTTATTAATGCTGGGTATACCTGCGGTAATTGCAGGCTGTAAAGATATTGTAGTATGTACACCATCAAACACTAATGGAAAAGTACATCCTGTTGTTTTATATGTGGCACAACTGATAGGTCTGAAAAATATTTATAAACTGGGAGGAGTACAGGCTATTGCTGCAATGGCTTATGGTACGGCTACTATTCCAAAAGTGTATAAAATATTCGGGCCGGGCAATCAGTATGTAACCTGTGCCAAGCAATTGGTAAATGCAGGCGGTGTGGCCATTGATATGCCAGCCGGCCCAAGTGAAGTAGCCATTTATGCTGATGAAACCTGTAACCCGGCGTTTGTTGCTGCCGATTTATTAAGTCAGGCCGAGCATGGTGCAGATAGTCAGGTGGTGGTTGTAGCCAATTTATTAGCTACCATTGATGCAGTAAAAGCGGAGCTGGTAAAACAACTGGAGGCATTACCCAGGAAAGCGATTGCAGGTGCTGCATTAGCATACAGTCGTTTTATTGTAATAGAAGATATTGATACTGCATTTGATTTTTTAAATACTTATGCTGCGGAACATTTAATCATAGCTTCTGACGATGCGGAAATCCTTGCCGGTAAAGTGGTAAATGCCGGAAGTGTTTTCTTAGGGCATTATTCACCCGAAAGTGCAGGTGATTATGCCTCCGGCACCAATCATACATTGCCTACTAACGGGTATGCAAAAGCGTATAGCGGGGTTTCGTTAGACAGTTTTTTGAAGAAGATCACTTTTCAGCAAGTAACTGAAGAAGGATTACAAAATATAGGAAGTGCCGTTGAAATAATGGCTGAAGCAGAAGGATTAGGCGCTCACAGAAATGCAATAACAATACGTTTAAATGAAATTAATAAGTAGACATGGAATTTGATTTGCAAAAATTGGTAAGAGAAAATATTAAAACCCTGCAGCCATACTCTTCTGCAAGACATGAATTTACTGGTAAAGCGTCAGTTTTTTTAGACGCTAATGAAAATGCATTTGGCTCTCCGTTAGACCAGAGTTTTAACCGGTATCCCGATCCCCTGCAATGGCAATTGAAATTTCAGCTCACCAAAATTAAAGGGGTACCTGCCGAAAATATTTTTATAGGCAATGGTAGCGATGAAGTGATTGATCTGGCCTATCGAATTTTTTGTGATCCCCAAAAAGACAATGTGATCATCTGCCCGCCTACCTATGGTATGTACCAGGTAAGTGCGAATATCAATGATGTGGCCATAAAAAAAATAAATTTAACGCCCGATTTCCAACTGAATGTGCAGGGTATTTTAGATGCAGCAGACAGTAATACTAAATTGTTGTTCATCTGTTCGCCCAATAATCCTACCGGAAATAATATGAACCGTGCTGATGTGGAGGTGTTGCTGAATAATTTCCCCGGTATCATAATCATTGATGAGGCCTATATTAATTATTCCAAACAAAAATCATTTATACAGGAACTCACAGAATATCCTAATCTGATTGTGATGCAAACCTTATCCAAAGCATGGGGCTTGGCTGCGCTTCGTTTGGGTATTTGTTTCGCCTCACTGGATATCATCGATATCTTTAATAAAGTAAAACCGCCCTATAATATTAATGAAGCCTCGCAGGAACTGGCCCTGGAAGCATTACAAAATACTGAGCTGGTAAACAACTGGATTAAAACTGCGGTGCATCAAAAAGATATTTTGATACACGGGTTGCAGCAATTGCCCTTTGTAAAAACAATCTATCCAACTGATGCTAATTTTCTTTTGGTGAAAGTTACAGATGCTGATGCAGTATACAATTATCTGGCCGCAAAAGAAATAGTGGTGCGCAACCGCACTAAAGAAGTGTTGTGTGATAATTGCCTTCGCATTACTATTGGTACACCACAGGAAAACGAAAAATTATTATTGATCTTAAAAAAATATCAGCCTTGAAGAAAGTATTATTTATTGACCGAGACGGTACCATAACCAAAGAAGTGCCGCTGACTTATCAATTAGATGCACTGGATAAAGTGGTGTTTTATCCCGGCGTGTTTACCAGTCTGAATAAAATTGCAGTTGAACTCGACTATGAAATGGTAATTGTAACCAATCAGGATGGATTGGGAACAGTATCTTTTTCTGAAGATACTTTTTGGCCTGCACAAAATTTTGTGATGCAAACACTGGCAGGTGAAGGGATTCATTTTAAGGAAGTGTTCATTGATAAATCACTGCCAGAAGAAAGTGCACCTACCCGCAAACCCAGAACTGGGATGCTTACAAAATATTTGAATAATCCCGAGTATGATCTGGCAAATTCATTTGTTATAGGCGACAGGATCACCGATATGGAGCTGGCAAAAAATATGGGTTGTAAAGGATTATGGCTTAACCAACATGCTAGTTTGGGGGCAAATGAAATTACAGATACTATTACAGCATTACGAAAGGATGTAATAGCATTGGAAACAACAGAATGGGCAGATATTTATACTTTTTTAAAATTGCCTCCCCGCATTGTAACACATACACGAAATACCAATGAAACTAAAATTTCGGTTACTGTAAACTTAGATGGTAGCGGTAAAGCTACTATAAAAACAGGGCTTGGTTTTTTTGATCATATGCTGGAGCAAATTGCAAGGCATGGTAATATTGATCTAACTATTGAGTGCAACGGCGATCTGCATATTGATGAACATCATACCATTGAAGATACAGGTATTGCATTGGGAGAAACCATTGCAGCTGCTTTGGGAAATAAACGGGGAATTGAAAGATATGCTTTTGTATTGCCGATGGATGAATGCCTGGCACAGGTAGCCATAGATTTTGGGGGAAGGAACTGGATGGTTTGGGACGCTGATTTTAAAAGAGAAAAAATTGGAGAAATGCCCACAGAAATGTTTTTCCATTTCTTTAAATCATTCAGCGATGCCGCTAAATGTAATTTGAATATTAAAGTGGAAGGTGATAATGAACACCACAAAATTGAATCTATTTTTAAAGCCTTTGCAAAATGTATTAAGCAGGCTGTAAAAAGAGATATCAATAACAATGCACTGCCTTCAACCAAGGGTGTATTATAATGCATAGCCCCGGCATTCATGCCGGGGAATACAATGGGCATTCATGCCGGGGAATACAATGGGCATTCATGCCGGGGAATACAATGGGCAT
>JBAXET010000061.1:0-15930 GCA_037140275.1 Ferruginibacter sp.
TAAAAATTGAAGGGCTCTGTATTCGTCGGGATGGCAAGATTCGAACTTGCGACCTCCTGGTCCCAAACCAGGCGCGATAACCGGGCTACGCTACATCCCGAACTTAAAACATATCTATTGGGTTTATTGGGAACACCCAAACGGTAATCTTTTATAAGAACTTTTGCGGAGAGAGTGGGATTCGAACCCACGGTACAGTGTGACCCGTACGACGATTTAGCAAACCGTTCCTTTCGGCCTCTCAGGCATCTCTCCTAACCTGCCCTTATTTTTGTAAGGGGTGGCAAAAATACAATTCCGTGCGTTATTACCCAAAACTAAATGAAGAAAAACAGAAAAAAATAATGAACAAGGAACAAGGAGTTTGTAATTATGAACTTTCGTGCTCTTTATTTATTCAATATTCCTTGTTTCTTGTTTAATATACCCGCATAAAAAAACCGGACAACCAGTGTCCGGTCAAATATTATAATGGCTTTTTTTACATCGCAGCCAGTTGTACTTTTTGCTGCAGTTCCAAAACACTTTCTTTAAATAAACTATCTGTATCCATCAGGTCTTTTACAGTCTGACAACTGTGAATTACCGTTGTATGATCCCTTCCGCCAAAATGCTCTCCAATAGTTTTTAAAGAGTTTTTAGTAAAGGCTTTTGATAAAAACATAGTAATCTGCCTTGCCTGCACAATTTCCCTTTTACGGGTCTTTTGCAGCAATTTATCGTAAGGCACATCAAAATACTCACATACCATTTTCTGGATGGCATCGATAGTGATTTCCTTACTGGATGATTTTACAAAATTGCGTAATACTTTCTTAGCCAATTCAAGATCGATTTCTCTCTTATTAAGCGAAGATTGTGCCAATAATGATATTAAAGCGCCCTCCAATTCCCTTACATTACTATTAATATTGTAGGCGATGTATTTTACTACTTCACGGGGCATTTCCAACCCGTCGTTCTTCATCTTCTTTTCCAGTATTTCAATCTTGGTTTCGTAATCCGGCACCTGTAAATCGGCACTCAGTCCCCAGCGGAAACGGCTCAGCAATCTTTCCTGTACCCCTTCCAGATCTTTTGGTGGTTTATCACTGGTTAATACCAGCTGCTTACCACTTTGATGCAGGTGATTGAATATAGCGAAGAAAGCTTCCTGAGATTTTTCAGCACGATTGAAGAACTGTACATCATCAATGATCAACACATCTATCAGCTGATAAAAATGAATGAAATCGTTGATGGCCTGATTGCGGCTGTGATCGATAAACTGATTGATGAATTTTTCTGAACTCACATACAGTACCACTTTATTGGTATGTAGTCTTTTTACCTCATTGCCGATGGCTTGTGCCAAATGCGTTTTTCCCAAACCCACACCACCATAAATCACTAATGGATTAAATGAAGTGGTACCGGGCTTTTCTGCCACTGTTTTACCTGCACGGCGGGCTACACGGTTACAATCGCCCTCAATAAATGCATCAAATGTATACGCAGGGTTCAGCTGCGGATCAATCTGCATTTTTTTAAGACCCGGTATTACAAACGGGTTCTTAACGGGGTTATTTATTACAAGTGGAAAATCCATTTCGTTATTTGCGTATGATTTAAAACCATGACCAGGAACATCCATAGTAAGCGGTTTATTCTTACTGTTACCGCTGTCTACCATGATCCTGTATTCTAATCTCGCCTCTTTTCCTAACTCTCTTTTTAATGTTTTTGCTAAAAGGGAAACATAGTGCTCTTCAAGATACTCATAAAAAAATTGACTGGGCACCTGGATGGTTAATATTTTTTCTTTTAACGCAACGGGCTTAATGGGTTCAAACCATGTTTTGAAATGCTGCCATTCCACAATGTCCTTGATTATTTCCAAGCAATTAGTCCAGACTTTTTCAAAAGCTTTATCCATCAGTCCTTAAGCAATTTTATGTATGTTGAGTTAAGAGTGTTTTCCGGGGGATTGTCTTGTCAAAAATTACTTTCAGCTTTAAATGAAACTTAATTTTTAGCAGGACAGCGAATATCGAATATTTTGTTGAAAAAAAAATTTTTTATTCATTTGTTTTTTCCCTTACAACAACAGTATGCGACTTTGCTAATTTATTTGCTTTAAAACCGGCCAAATCAAAGTCCAAACGCCCCAGCTGAATACCTGCCCACCCCACCTGATTTACCAGCACATCACTTCCTGTTTTATTCTTATATAATTCCGGCGCATCCATAAATGTATGCGTATGCCCCCCAATTATCAAATCTATGTTTTCTGTTTCACCTGCCAGCACAATATCACTCACTTTATTATCCCTGTATTTATAGCCTAAATGACTAAGGCAAATGACCATATCACAGCTTTTTTCTTTCTTAAGCAGGGCCGCTGTTTCATTCAGTTTTTGTATTGGATCAAGATACTTGGTGTTGCCAAATAAACTGTCCGGTATCAATCCAACCATTTCAATACCTACTCCCGTAACGCCAATCTTTAATTTGCCTTTTGTAAAGATTTTATATGGCTGGTACTTAAACTCCATTGGTGTATTGGTAAAATCGTAATTGCACATTACAATGGGAAATTGCACGTGTTTTAGCTGAGTGGCAAAATTATCCAGTCCGCCGTCAAAATCATGATTGCCCATGGTGGCAGCATCGTAACCCATTGCAGCCATAGCTTTCATTTCGGGCTCTCCCTTGTATAAATTAAAATAAGGGGTGCCCTGAAAAATATCTCCGGCATCCAACAGTAATACCTGTTCCACTTCGCTTCTGATCTGCGCTATAAGTGCAGCCCTGGGGGCTACTCCGCCTAATCCCTGATTACGGCCTCCGTCCATTGGAAAAGGCTCCAGCCGGCTGTGTACATCATTAGTATGCAGAATGGTCAATTTTTTTACTGCCGCATCCCTTTGCATTTCTGCAAAAAGAGGGTTAGAGCTTAATATAGCTCCTGCTGCCAGCGCACTCTGTGTAATAAATTTTCTTCTACTCTGCATTGGTTACCCTGTTTTCTATTGTTGCTGCTATTTTTTTGCCTTGCTTATTAATATCGGTCATATAATCCAGTACCGCATCCCTGAACAAATACCCATTATTGATTTGCGGAACCTTTTTCAGCATCACACAATCATCCCCCCCATTGGCCACATAATCTGCAACAGCAATGGTATACGTAGCATTGTCATCTATTGGTTGGCCATTGATTAAAACGTTGATGGCTTTTTTGCCTACCTGTCCGTCAGGCAGGTTTTTAATCTGCCACTGTACACCGGCTGCCGGCCATCCGCCCCTGCCTGAAATATGATTTAAAAATTCCTGAAATAATTTACCCTTCAGTTTCAGTAACACTATTATATTATCAAAAGGTGACAGTTCAAATATTTTTCCTCTGGTAATATTACCCGCAGGTATGGCATTTAAACGAATCCCCCCATGATTAACAAAAGCTGCGTCAATACTGGTTTTATAAGACTCCCTTGCTTTTATAAGCACTGCATCTGCCAACACATTGCCCAATGTACCTTCTGGCTGGCTTTTTACTAATTCCAATGCAGCTACTGCCACCACATCATTCATACTTTTGTTTACACTGTCGGAATAAGGTTGCAATAACTGATTCACCGCATCACTCTGCTTGGCTGCCGGGGTAAGACGGTAATCTTTATAACTAACAGATTGTGGCTGGTATACAGTTTTGCACGAAAGGGATAGAATAACAATGCAGCAAAGGCTTAAAAAAATATCACAGATTCTCCTCATAAAAACACTTATAAATACAGGGAGTAAGGTAGCAGATTTTTATCTATTCCCAAAGAAAAGAATCAATAAAAAAAATCTCAATAATTAGAATTACTTTTGGCATATTAAATTATCATTATGAGTTATGAACTAACAGGCAAATTAGTTGCCAAATACGACATTGTTCAGCGTACAGAAACATTCAAAACAAGGGAATTTGCGGTAGAGAAAACTGACGAGATAGGCGGACGTACTATTACCAACTATGTAAAGTTTCAGTGTGTACAGGATAAAACTGCTATTGTTGACAGAGTGAATATTGGCGATGACATTAAAGTATACTTCAACATCAAAGGCAGTAAATGGGAAAAAGATGGTAAAGTAAATTACATTACCAATTTAGATGCCTGGAGAATTGAACAGATACTGCAGCCCGGTGCTACTGCTAAAACTGATAATGAGTATCTGGAGCCATTAGATACTTTTTCTGCAACACCTCCGGATGCTGTTGATGACCTTCCGTTTTAATTATTACAGGCTTTAAAAATAACTTTGTAAGTTATACTTCATGTTGCATTTAAACCGTGTACATCATATCGCTGTAATTTGTTCTGATTACGAAAAGTCAAAACAATTTTATACCGGCATATTGGGTTTAACTGTTATTAAAGAAACTTACAGAGCAGCCCGCAATTCCTATAAGCTGGATCTGGCGCTGAATGGGGAATATATCATAGAAATATTTTCATTTCCCGATCCGCCACCAAGGCCTTCGCAACCCGAAGCTGCAGGTTTAAGACATCTGGCTTTTGAAGTAGATGATATTGATGTTGCAGTACAACACTTACAACAACATCAAATTGAAGTGGAAGCCATCAGGGTGGATGCAATCACAGGTAAAAGATTTACTTTTTTTGCCGACCCCGATAATTTGCCACTGGAGTTTTATCAAAAATAAATAAAGGATTTCGGGATAAAAACCCGGCTCTTACATATGCAACAACAACTCTCTTTTAAACTGCTGCCGGCCGAGGCAGCGGATACAACTGCAATAAAAAAAATGATTGCCGCCTCCTGCGGTAAAAAAGAAAATTCCATTACCGGTTTTCACCTGCAAAAAAAATCTATTGATGCCAGAGCTAAAACCATTTGGGTAAATCTTACCGTAAATGCATTTATTGATGAACCCTTTGTACAAAGAAGCACGCCTGTTTTTAATTTTGAAGATGTTAGTCAGTCATCCAAAAGAACGGTGATCATTGGTGCCGGACCGGCAGGATTATTTGCCGCTTTGCAATTGATTGAACAGGGAATTAAACCCATCATTTTAGAAAGAGGTAAAGATGTGCGCTCCAGAAGAAGGGATCTTGCACAACTGAATAAAGAAGGTATTGTAAATCCAGAAAGTAATTATTGTTTTGGAGAAGGTGGCGCTGGTACCTACAGCGATGGTAAATTATATACCCGCAGTAATAAGCGCGGTAATATCGACCGCATCCTGCATTTGTTTGTACGCTTTGGTGCCGAAGAAAAGATTTTATACGAAGCGCATCCCCATATAGGCACCAATAAATTACCGCATATCATTACAGCCATGCGCAAGCAGATAACCGATTGCGGCGGCGAATTTTTATTTGAAAAAAAAGTAACTGATTTTGTAATTGACAATGAAAAAATAACATCCGTAAAAACAGCGGATGGTAATACTTTTGAAGCCGATGATTTTATATTAGCTACCGGACATAGTGCCCGTGATATTTTTGAACTGCTGCATCAAAAAAATATTTTAATAGAAGCCAAACCATTTGCACTGGGTGTAAGGATAGAACATCCTCAGGCACTCATCAATACCTGCCAGTATAAATCCAATGCGGGTAATGGGGCTTTACCTCCTGCTTCATATAGTTTGGTACAACAGGTAAACGGAAGAGGGGTATTTTCTTTTTGTATGTGCCCCGGTGGAATTATTGCACCAGCCGCTACTGCCCCCGGAGAAATTGTAGTAAACGGATGGAGCCCTTCTAAAAGAAATAATCCATTTGCTAACAGCGGCATGGTGGTACAGGTAGAACTTGCGGATGTAATTACAAATAAAAAATTAAATATTAAAAATGATGCATTGGCCATGATGCATTTTCAAAAAATGGTAGAGCAAAATTGTTTTACCAGCGGTGGCGGCAATTCCGTTGCGCCTGCCCAGCGCATGGTGGATTTCAGCAATGGCAAATCATCCTCCACATTACCCGAATGCTCGTACCAACCAGGTTTACATGCGCTACAGTTAAAAGAAGTATTGCCAGGTTTTGTATATCAATCCTTAGCAAAAGGTTTTATTGAATTTGGTAAAAAAATGAAAGGCTATTATACCAACGAAGCTGTTGTAGTGGCAACAGAAAGCAGAACCTCTTCGCCTGTTCGTATTCCAAGAGACCATGACAGTCTTGCACATCCGCAATTTAAAAACTTATATCCCTGTGGCGAAGGTGCAGGTTATGCAGGGGGTATTGTTAGTGCGGCAATGGATGGAGAAAGAGTAGCTTTACAGATAGCACTTTGCAAATAATCATTTTTATTGTATTGTTTTTTTACCGCTCGTATAATAAGGCCGGTTTAAAATAATGTTTACATTTATCTTGGCACCACTTTTTTTAGTAATTAAAAATCTTCCGTAATGAATATTTTAGAACTGCACAACCTTAAAAAATACTTCGCCACACAAAAGGCGGTTGACGACATCAGCATGAGTATTTCAAAAGGAAATATTTTTGGCTTACTCGGCCCCAACGGTGCCGGTAAAACCACACTCATCAGAATGATTACCGGTATATTTTATCCGGATGCCGGCGAAATTTTACTCAAGGGCAAAAAATTTGATCCGGAGAATGATGCCAAATATATTGGCTATATGCCCGAAGAAAGAGGCCTCTACAAAAAAATGAAAATCGGCGAACAGGCATTATATCTGGCCCAGCTGAAAGGCTTAAGCAAGGCAGATGCCATGCATAAAATTAAAGAGTGGTTTCAAAGACTGGAAATGGAAAGCTGGTGGAATAAAAAAGTGGAAGACCTCAGTAAGGGTATGGGTCAAAAACTGCAATTTGTAATTACGGTATTACACGAACCCGACCTGATTATATTAGATGAGCCTTTCAGCGGATTGGATCCTATTAATGCCAATTTAATAAAGGATGAAATTTTCAGACTGGCACAAAATGGCACTACTGTTATTTTCAGCACCCATCGCATGGAACAGGTGGAAGAAATTTGTAATCATATTGTACTGGTGAATAAAGGCACTAAAATTTTAGATGGCACAGTGCAGGGTGTTAAGCAGGATTTTAAAGAAAATCTATTTGGCATTCAGTTAGAGAATACTCCGGCCACCATCAGCAGTGCCGCGTTTGAAATAATTGGCAGTAATAAACAGGAACTAACCGTAAAAATCCATGACGGATATAAAGCCAATGATGTGTTGGGATATTTTATGAACCAGGGATGCGGCATTGTTTCTTTTAAGGAAATACTGCCTTCATTAAATGACATCTTTATTAAACTGGTGGAAGGCACCCCAACAGCAAGACAATTTGAAAATATAACCGCATAACCAATCAACTACCAAACCATGCATAAAATTATATTAATTATAAAAAGAGAATTTCTTACCCGGGTAAGAAAAAGAACTTTTATTATAGGCACCATATTATTTCCACTACTGTATTTAGGATTAATTTTTGGTACGGGCTATATAGCCGAAAAAACCAAGGAAGACCTGAATATTGCCATGATTGATGAATCGGGTTTGTTTAAGCAGGAACTGATCAATGCAGTGAGAGGCACCGATTCTACCAATACCCTGCAACTGGTTAGGGTAAGCAGAGAAACACTTAAAGCAAGTTTTGACTCTTTAGGTTTCGATGGGTATGTTATTATCCCTGCAACATTTAACTGGAAAACCGGGATTGACACCAACAGTATTATGGTGAATACCAAAAAATCTTTTGGCATGGGTGCCATCAATCCGGTTGAAAAAAAGCTGAACCAAATATGGAATAAAATAAAGCATGATAGTTTAAGTTTGGATAATGCAAAAGATTCTATTTTAAACAGAACGCTGAGCTTAAAACTAAATAACGAAAAAAATAAGAATGCCAATGCCGTTATTGCAAGTACTATTGGTTATGTATGCGGCTTTCTGATGTACTTTATTTTATTATTGTACGGCTCGCAGGTAATGATGGGCGTTACCGAAGAAAAGACCAACCGTATTGCCGAAGTGGTAGTATCTTCTGTAAAACCTTTTCAGTTAATGATTGGAAAAATAATCGGGATCGGAATGGTAGCCTTAACACAATTTCTGATTTGGATACTTTGCATCTTTTTAATTTACAATGTTACAAAAACCACGGGCAGCGGAGGCGGAGCTGCTTCTTTAATGGTGGGTAAAATACAGGAAGTATTTACCAGCGTAAATATTCCTTTAACCATTGGCCTGTTTATATTTTACCTGATGGGAGGTTTCTTTTTCTACTCTTCATTATATGCTGCAATTGGCAGTGCCATCAATGAAGATATGCGGGAAGCGCAATCATTAAGTTTTCCCATAACCATGCTGGTAATTTTTTCAATTGCACTCATGACTCCTGCAATTGCCAACCCAAGCAGTCCGGTTGCAGTTTGGGCAAGTATTGTTCCCTTTAGCTCGCCTATTGTAATGATGGCACGTATTCCGTTTGGGGTACCCAATACCGTACCCATCTGGCAGTTGGCTTTATCAATGGCATTACTCATTGCCGGTTTTATGTTTACCACCTGGTTTGCTGCAAGAATTTACCGTACCGGAATATTAATGTATGGCAAAAAACCAAGCTGGAAAGAAATGATCAAATGGGCGTTTAGAAAATAACAGTTCTTACATAATATTCAAAAGCCCTGTTCATACAAACAGGGCTTTTAAATGTATATAACGAATTAATACAATCAGGGAGCAGGAACAGCAGGTGTTACAGGAGTGGTTTCTTTTGGCTTTGAAGCTTTTTCCACAGCTTTATTCAACTCATCCCCAAGATAATTGCTGATGAGCTTCCAGCTTACAATTAAAGCACCTAAAAAAGCGCCTAAAAACAAGCCGATCATTACGTACAATTTGGTTGATTTTTCCGTCCCATCATATGGGCCTTCAGGCTTATCCAATGCCTCAATAATGGGGGTTTCTTTTTGCAGTTTGTATGCAGCAGATTCGCGATTATTTACCGCATAATAATACTGAGACTGTACAGTATTTTTATCCTGGATAAGATTAGTCTTGGGTATGCTGAATCTTTTTAGTTCGTCGTTTGTAAAATAAGTGGTTTCATCTAATTTAACTAACCCTCCGTCTATAGCAGTCAAAATATTAAACAGGGAATCGGCTTTTTTAACTGCAAACTCATAATCTATCTGCGCTTTTTTCTTTTTTAGGTCAATATAGAAATCCGATATTTTTTTAATGAACACATAACTCACTTCTCTTACAAGCTGTGTATTACTGTTACTGAAATACAATTCCAGAATACCATTCTTATTTATTTTAGCAACAAAAGCTCCTCCCAGAATACTGCTGCCAATATTAACAAGTGCTAAACTGTCTTTCGGCATTCGTATTTCGGTATTCTGCATAAACCCCAAATGTCTGTTGTGCTCTTCAATCAGCAATACTGCGATTGTTTTGTTTCCCATTACAGGTACTTTTGCACTTGCAACTGCTTCTCTTGTTCTGCGACTGGTGGCAAGCTCCACAATATTAATGGATGCTTCTCCGCTAAAAGATTTAGGAGCATCTGAAAGGCCCAGTAAGCTACTGATTGCCGAACCGGAAACAGAATTATCGCTGGAACTGTTTAATGGAAAAACGGTTGACTTGCTCGTATATACTACCACAGCCTGCTTTGCCATATAGTAAAACCCCGCACCAAAACCTGCTGCAATTATTACAATCAGCCAGCTGAATTTTTTTAGCCTGCTCAATAATTGCTTTATCAATTCAATATTTGTCATTTCTTTTTTTTAGGTGTTTAAGAAAACAATAGCTTAAAAGTTAGCTACAACTTTTGCTACCAAAACACTGGATACAATTGTAATTAAAGTAAGGCCTGCTTGCTTAACAATATCACCCACCTGACTTCCCTGTGCTTTTACCGGCACATTAACAACGCTTCCTTCTGCAACTTTTGGATAAAAATGCAGGAAGAAAAAGTTTTTAGTTCTCTTACTTTTACCATTGGCATACTGCACATAAACCCTGCTTTTCCATGGCCTTAAGCCATACCCACCGGCCTTATCAATATAATACCCCAGGTTTGTATGTTCTTTATCAAAATTCAATTTCAAAGGAGATTGAACAGAACCTTTTACATCCACAAATGGATTGATTTCTGGCACAAAAATGATATCCCCTTCCTGCAATACAATATCAAACTTTGAGTTTTTATATTTCATAGCCCTGAATAAATCAATACTTACCGGCTCCTGTGCTACTTCACTCAAACTGGTTTTGGTAGAATCCAGAATAATACCGCCTAAAGAATCGGTTAGTGATGCTGCTTTACTAACTACATTGTCTCTGAAATACTGAATTTTTTTACGGTATAAAATTGCCCCGCTCAAATCGGCATTTTCTTTTATACCGCCTGCTCTGTCTATATAAGAAGTTAAACGCTCATGCTTATCCAGTCTTGGATAAGGGCCGGGATATGTAACCAATCCATTAATCTGTACCAGCTGCTGTAATTCAAATGTGGGATTTTTTCTTACGTATATCTGATCATAAGGTTTTAATACAATACCCGCTGATGCTTTGTCCACATCCAGATTAGGGGATACCTTAATGGTTTTGATAATTACTCTGGTAGGTTGTTGCTCCCGCTTGGCAGAGTCAATATCCAGTACACTGGCAATTTCAATTCTTCCAAATTCAGCAGATTGTTTTAATCCGCCCGACAAATACAGCAGATCCTGTAAAGTCATTCCTCCATATTTGTTGACTTTGCCTTCTTTTCTGACTTCACCAAAAATCTCTACATATTGTCTGTCAGAAAAAGTATTGGCATTAAACAACAGAATCTGATCATTGGCAAAAATATCAACATTGTACTGACTAAGTATATTGTCAGATTTAGTGATATCACTCAAATCCACTTCCAGTCTGTTAGAATTAATTTTGGTACTGTCGCCACCACCCCTGAACACATAGGCCCGTGGTAAATAAGTGTTTCTTGTAATTCCCCCTGCTCGGTTAATTACATCAAAAAGTTTATCGCCTTTTCTGATTTCATATTGACCCGGATAAGATACTTCACCTTTAACTTCCACTTTGTTGATTAAACCTGGATTAACTGCAATTACTTTTACAATATCTCCATCTACTAAAGAAAAGTCTTCATCCTTTAATCTTGTATCATTGGTTGGATTTATAATTGCAGTGGCATTTACGTCCTTTATAGTTTGTTGTTCCAGTTCTGTACGGTATACTTTTACGCCACTGGAAAATGCATCTCTTTGCAGTCCCCCTGAATATTTTAATAAAGCCTTCATTCCTTCATCATCCTTTAACTGATAATACATGGGCCTTTTAAATTTGCCTTCGGCTTTAACTTTCTTTTTTGCTGTTTGAAGAATAACAAAATCATTATTCTCCACATAAATATGTTTGCCAAAATCGCCGGTAGTAAGGTACTTATATACGTCAAGTACATCTATTACTTTGCCATTACGCTTAATTAAAATTTCTCTCAGATTGGCCATCTCTGTAGGTCCGCCTGCCAGTGCAATGATATTGAAAGCATTGGTAAATGCTGATACGGTTACAGGCCCCTGAGTATTAACTTCCCCTGCAACATTGATAGAAACAGTACGGGGTTCGCCTAATGATACAGTAATATTGGTTGAAGCGGGTACAAATGATTTAAACCGCTGTATAATTAATGAACGCATTTGTTCAAAAGTTAACCCCTGCACATAAATTTTACCAAGGCCGGCAGGAAAAATAGAACCGTCTCTGGCCACTGTGTAATCCAGCGTGGCTTCAGCACCATTCCATAGTGAAACAATCAGTTTATCGTATACACCAATCGGGTAATCCAGTGGCGGAGTAGATAATTCTGTAATAGCTGCCACAACACCACCTCTGAACAAATGCATACCATAAGTTTCTTCGGTAATATTATTTGATTGCGGAGTGCTTTCTTTTACCAGACTATCCTTATTAATTTTATTTTTTAAGGCGCCTCCTAATTCTTTACCTATGGAAGATTTTTGGCCATTTTTATCCTTCAGAGCGTCATATAACTGATTAGCCGGTAAACTGGTTGGTGGCAGTTCGGGAAGTCCACTGGGATTGCTGGGATCCTTACCTGCAGGAGGCTGAGCCTGTGCAGTAATAATATTGGTAAATAAAACAATTATTAAAAGAAATACAGCGCGTTTAATATAGGGACTAACTCTGTTAAAATTCACTAACATTTTTCGGGGGTTAAATTTCAAAATTTTGATGCCAAAGATAATATATTATTTCAGAGGATGATGTAATAAGGCCTGAAACTCTGTCCATAGTTCTTTTACAATATCAGCAGCCGGTTGTATCGATTTTATTGACGCACTTACCTGACCTATTTCAAGTTCGCCTTCATCCAAATCTCCTTCAAACATGCCTTTTTTAGCCCTGCCTTTACCTAACAACTCCTTTAATGCATCAGCCGGCAATCCTTTTTCTTCTGCCTCTTTCACCTGTATAAAAAAATTATTTTTCAATAATCTTACCGGGGTCAGTTGTTTTAAGGATAACTGAGTATCTCCTTCATTGGATTGTACAACAGCTGCCTTAAAATTAGAATGTGCCGATGATTCAGTACTGGCAACAAAACGGCTCCCCACCTGTACGCCCTCAGCACCTAACACCATTGATGCGAGCATTTGCCTTCCCGTTGCAATACCACCTGCAGCAATCACAGGAATAGTAACAGCTGCACAAACCGCAGGTATCAAAACCATTGAGGTAGTTTCTTCCCTTCCGTTATGTCCGCCGGCTTCAAAACCTTCTGCCACCACTGCATCACAACCTGCCTGTGCAGCTTTTATGGCGAATTTACTACTGCTTACCACATGCACTACTTTAATACCCTGTTCTTTTAATATAAATGTCCAGTTGGCCGGATTACCTGCAGAAGTGAATACCACGGGTACTTTTTCGGCAATTATAATAGCCATGTGTTTATCAATATCAGGATACAATAAAGGTACATTAACTCCAAAAGGTTTATCCGTAGCGGCTTTGCATTTTTGAATATGTTCTTTCAATACTTCCGGATACATACTTCCGCTGCCTATAAGACCCAATCCTCCGGCATTACTAACTGCACTGGCCAGCCTCCACCCGCTGTTCCATATCATACCACCCTGTATAATGGGGTAATTGATATTGAATAATTGTGTAATCCTGTTTTCCATATCATTACAATGATAATGTGTTACAAAAAGTACTTTGAAACGCAAAGTAAAAGAAATTATTTCATAATTTCTGGTTTTTCTTTACAAAAAGGTTATTTGAAGATTTAGCTTTTAGCGCCACCACCAAGGTCAATAGCGGTATTATCGCCTATATTAAGGCTTCTGCTTACCCCTTTTACTTCGGCATCGCTGCCAATCAGGGAATTATTTAATACTATTTCAAAAAGATTTGAGTATGAACCTACTATAGAATCTTTAATTATCGCATGATTCATTTTAGAGTGATCTCCAATGGCAACATTTGGTCCTATAACAGAATTCTTTATATCGCACCCCTCACCAATACTCACAGGAGGTATGATAATCGTATTTTCAAAACTATGCCCTTCGCTGATATTGCCCCCGAATTTTTTGAGTAATGTGGCATTGGATTCCAGCAGGGTTTCTTTTTTCCCGCAATCGAACCAGTTCTGTACCTTAAAAGGTTTAAACTTAACACCGTTCTGAATCATACATTCCAGCGCATCCGTTAAATTAAATTCATCATAACTTTTTATATCTGCTTCAATAATTTTTTTAATGCAGGAGAATAAAAATTCAGTTTCCTTTATTTTATATACCCCTACCAATGCCATATTACTTTTAGGTATGGCCGGCTTTTCCACCACCCGGTTAATAAATCCTTCCTCATCAATTTCTGCAACACCAAAATTTCTTGGATCATCCACTTTTTTTACGCCCAGCATTGAATGGGGTGTATGCATGATCTCTTTTACATCATATTCTGCAATAGTATCTCCCAATACAATCAGCATTTCATCATTGCCCACAATTTCTCTGGTAAGTTTAATGGCATGCCCTGTTCCCTGCCTTTCGTTCTGATGCACAAAATGACTGTTCAGCTGGGGATATTTTTCCTCCACATAGTCCTGGATCTTTTCTCCCAAATAACCAATAATAAAAACAAAATCATTTATACCTGCTTCCTGTAACTGATCAATGATGATACTAAGGATAGTTTTACCTGCCAGAGGAATCAACGCTTTAGGTTGTGTGTATGTATGCGGACGAAGTTTTGTTCCTGCGCCTGCTACCGGTATTATGGCCTTCATGCTTTGAATATTTGTTAAGCGTCTCTTTTCTAAAAAGGATGTGAAATTAGTGATTTTTTAATAAGCCCATACATTTTTTACACGGCCCCGCAATACCAGCGTTTTATACTGCTCAAACAGGGTTGCCAACCTTTATAAAGTAAAATACTTTATAAAGGTTGCTTTCAAGGTTGGCAACCCTTAATACAACCCTTATCCACACCCGTGTATCCATTTTAGGTTTCCTAAAAACAAGCAATTATCTTTGCGAAAAATATTAAAAATACATGCAAAGAGATACTGTAATTTTTGACCTTATTGATAAAGAACTGGAAAGACAGCGCTTTGGAATTGAATTAATTGCTTCCGAAAACTTTACCAGTTTACAGGTAATGCAGGCCATGGGCACATCTTTAACCAATAAATATGCCGAAGGCTATCCCGGCCGCAGGTACTATGGTGGTTGCGAAATAGTAGATCAGGTAGAACAGCTGGCTATTGACCGTTTAAAACAAATATTTGATTGCGAATATGCCAATGTGCAGCCGCATAGTGGCGCTCAGGCAAATGCCGCATTATTACTGGCAATATTACAACCAGGCGATAAAATTCTGGGACTGGATCTGAGTATGGGTGGCCACTTAACCCATGGCTCACCGGTTAATTTCTCCGGAAAATTATATAAGCCTTTTTTTTATGGTGTTAAACAAGATACCGGCTTAATAGATTATGAAATGCTGGAAGAAAAAGCCCGTGCCGAAAAACCTAAAGTGATCATCTGCGGTGCCAGTGCTTACAGCAGGGATATTGACTATGCCCGTATAAGAAAAGTGGCTGATGAAGTGGGTGCATTTGTATGGTGCGATATGGCACATCCTGCCGGACTAATTGCAAAAGGACTATTGAGTTCTCCTTTTGATCATTGTCACTTTGTTACCAGTACCACACATAAAACATTACGTGGCCCCCGTGGCGGTATCATTTTAATGAAGAAAGATTTTGAAAATCCTTTTGGTTTAAAAGATGTTAAAGGTAATGTACGCATGATGAGCAATCTGCTTGACATGGCGGTATTCCCGGGTACTCAGGGCGGACCATTAGAACATGTTATTGCAGCAAAAGCCATTGCGTTTGGCGAAATCCTTACCGATGAGTTTACAGTTTATGCCAAACAGATCATTGCTAATGCTCAGGCCATGGCTACAGCATTTAACGAAAAAGGCTACCAGATCATTAGTGGTGGTACCGATAATCACTTAATGCTGATTGATCTGCGTAATAAAAATATCAGTGGTAAAAAAGCTGAACAGGTTTTAGGTAAAGCTGATATTACTGTAAATAAAAACATGGTGCCTTACGATGATAAAAGTGCGTTTGTAACCAGTGGTATACGTGTAGGCGTACCTGCCATTACAACCAGAGGTATGAATGAAGCACATATGGCTACCGTAGTAGGCTTTATCGACAAAGCTTTAATGAATGCCGATGACGAAGCAGTACTTGCCGGAATAGCAACAGATGTAAAAGCATTTATGCAACAGTTTCCTTTATATCCTGAATTGGGATAGAGAGGTTTAGGAGTTTAGAAGTTTAGGTGTACAGTACTAAACTTCTAAACCTCTAA
>JBAXET010000062.1:0-15640 GCA_037140275.1 Ferruginibacter sp.
TAGTAATATGCAGTTTGTACACATCATTGGCAAGGTTTGTAATTTAGAAACTGCCTTTTTTATCACTGAGAACATAAGTAGCTAAGGAAAAATCTTTGGTAAATACTACAGAAATGGTGGCTCCCACCAGGGGTTGTTTTCCGGATGTATCTAGTAAATTGCCCTTGACAAGCATCACTGGTTGTTGTGCCCGAACAACACCCATTACTAATAAAAGAACAATCAAAATCAATCCCTGCTTGTGCAGCATAAACAATTATTTGGCTATTAGACGATGGGGATGAAAGTAGCAGTCGATGCAATATGAAAAATCATTAAGTTTATTGAAACCGGTTAAACTCATCAAATTATTGAGGGTAACAAATTAAAAGAGCTTTGGAACATCTACTTTTTTGATCCTGCTAAAAAAGCTATACAGATAGATAGGGTATCAATTGAAGAGGAGTATAAAAATTACTTTACAAATAAGTCAGCATTCACTATTCACTATTCACTATTCACCATTCACCATTCACCATCCCCCTATCCCTTCACCCTCGGGTCGGCTATGCCGTACAATACATCAGCAAACATATTGATCAAAATAAAAATGCAGGCACTAATCAGCACAGAGCCCATCACCACCGGGTAATCTAATTTCTCTAATGCATCCACCGTTATTTTCCCAACGCCTTTCCACCCAAAAATATATTCCACAAAAAAGGCACCCGCAAGTAATTCGGCAAACCAACCGGTAATAGCTGTAATTACAGGATTAAGTGCATTACGCAGCGCATGCCCGAATATCACTTTTCTTTTGCTTAATCCTTTTGCGTAGGCGGTTCTGATATAATCCTGGCTCAGCACATCCAGCATGGCACTTCTGGTTAATTGGGTTATGATAGCTAAAGGACGAATGCCTAATGTAAATGCGGGCAGTATTAAATTTTTAAAGGTGAAGTATTTTTCTCCGGTTACTTCATCAATATCGAACCAGCTGCCGGTAAGGTTTAATCCGGTATACGGATGCAGCACCACTCCAAACAAATATGCAATAATAATTGCCATAAAAAAAGAAGGTGCAGAAATACCTGCAATACTGGCAAATACCGCAGAGGTATCCATCCAGCTGCCTTTTTTAACTGCTGCCAGTACACCTAATAAAATACCAATGATTGTCGCAAATAACATAGCTGCCAGCGCCAGCAATAATGTACCGGGCAGGGCTTCCATCAAAACTTGTCCCACATCTTTTTTGGTTTGATAACTACGGCGCAGATATGGTATTTTAAGTCCGAGCTTAGTACCACTACCAATAAAAAATCCTTTTAACTGTTTCTTTTTAATATCTGCAGTGTCATGAATACAAAAAGGAGAAACATCATTAAGGTATAAAACAAATTGCTTCCATTTAGGCTGGTCCAGATAGAGGTCTTTACGGATATTATCCATGGTTTTTTTGTCGCCACTTTGCCCCACAATCATTCGGGCAGGATCGCCAAAACCCTGAAACATGATGAATACCAGCACCACCACGCCAAGGAGGAC
Source organism: Ferruginibacter sp. (assembly GCA_037140275.1). GTDB lineage: Bacteria > Bacteroidota > Bacteroidia > Chitinophagales > Chitinophagaceae > Ferruginibacter. Next base: position 1,528 of record JBAXET010000062.1, read on the forward strand.
AAGGATGGAGTAGAATATCTTTTTTAAAAAATGCTTCAAAAGAATTAATAATTAAGAATGAATAATTAGTAATTATTAATTAGTAATTAATAATTGCTTCTCAATATCTGCGCAACCCCATTTGCCTTCCACTATTCCTCCTTTCATTTTATACAATGTAGCTGCAGAACGGGAAGCGGTTTTTAAAACGGTTCCATCCAGTGTAAGAATGGGGATTACATTTTTTTCAGGAACACTTAAATACGCATCCAGTTTTGCAGCATTGGCAGAAATATAATAGCAGGGTGCTTTTTTTGTTTTGCTGAAAGCATAAAATTCATTCACCCAACCGGGATGCTTTGTTGCGGGAATATCTCTTACAAACAAAAAATAATATACCCCTTCGGTATTTAATACAGCTTCCGTAGTATCGTTACCGCTTTGTGTCGACAAGCTGAAGTCCGCAATAAGCGCTGCTTTACCATTCCCTTTCTCCAGTAATTTTTTACTGCCTTCTTTTACAAAGGTCCAGGTACTATCGGGCAACTGGTCCATTCCATATTCTTTTTCTTCAGCACCTTTTTTGTAAACATAACTGTAAAAGAATTTATCGTAGGTAGCATCTTTAGGTGTTTTGCGCAGCTCAGCTATATTATTCCCAATTTTATACGACAGGCAATCTTTTAGCGGCAGATGCGCCTGTACATAAAACTGCAACCACAAAACCAATACTACCGTAGCAATCATTTTGGTGTACAACATCCATTTTTTTAACCAGGACTGAATATGTTTTTGTCCAAAAAGCAGTATGATGATGAGTACAGTAAGTATAATATCTTTTGAAAAAGTTTGTACCGGCGATAATGGAATACAATCCCCAAAACAACCGCAGGCTCTTATTTTTCCGCTGAATAAAACAAAAGCGGTTAAAAAAGTAAAGAACAAAGTGAGTAAGAATAATAACCACACAGTCAGTTTTTTTTGCCAGCCAATGAGTAATGCTACTCCCAATGCCACTTCTAATGTGATCATAAAAATAGAAAAGCCCACTGCATAATCATTCATCCAGTGCATTAGCTTTGGCATATAGCCATCATCTGCCCATACTTCAAAAAACTCCCTCATTTTATAGGCCAGTCCAAGGGGATCAATAGCTTTTACCAATCCCGAAAAAACGAATAGTGCACCTACAATAATGCGTGATATGGTTACGAGTATTTTCATTGTGTTGAATTGATGGTTCATTGTTCATGGTTCATAGCAGCCCCCTAAAAAATCAATGCTTCAAACATAATAGCCTGCCATTGACCATTGACTATTGACCATGAACCTTCTCTTCTATCAATATCAGTGCAAAAACTGCATAATTGATGATGTCGTAAAAATTAGCATCAATACCTTCGCTGATGATAGTCTGCCCTTTATTGGCAACAATTTGCTTAATGCGCAGGATTTTTGCTAATGTAAGATCCACAAAACTTTCCTGACTCATCTCCCGCCATGCTTCGCCGTAATCATGATTTTTATCCTGCATCAGTTTTTTGGCGTTGGCAATTTTTTCATCGTACAAACGCTGTACAGTTTCCACAGGAAGCTCTTCTACTTCATCATCTTTGATATCTAACTGAATCAGTCCGATGATGCCATAGTTTAAAATGCCTTTGAATTCACTAATGATATCATCCCCTATTTTTTGCTCGCCTTTTTCCTGTATAGTGCGGATGCGTTTTGCTTTAATATAAATTTGATCGGCTACCGAAATGATGCGGTATACCCGCCATGAGGTGCCGTAATCGGCCGTCTTCTTTAAAAATATATCCCTGCAATTTTGTACTGCTGTATCGTATTGTTGATTGGTGGTCACTTTTATATTAGAAGTTTAGAAGTTTAGTTTTCTGCTTTGGGCTTTTAGCTTTTAGCTTTCTGCTTTCTGCTTTGGGCTTTCAGCTTTTTGCTTTTAGCTTTTAGCTTTCTGCTTTCAGCTTTGGGTTTAGTAGTTTAGTACTTTGCCATTCCTTATTGTATCTTAGCTCAAAAATACTCGAAACAACTGATGTTCACCATAAACTGTAAAGGAAAAATTTGGGTTGTTGATAAACCGCTGGTAATGGGTATTATTAATGCCACACCCGACTCTTTTTACAAAGGCAATATTGATGAAGACATGCTGCAACTGGCCACCACAATGATTGAAGATGGTGCTTGTATACTGGATATTGGCGGACAAAGCACCCGCCCAGGCAGTATAAGAATTTCAGCTGCCGAGGAAACCAACCGCGTTTTACCTGTCATTAGAGCCATTCATCAGGCTTTTCCGGAAACAATTATTTCTATAGATACATATAGCAGCGAAGTGGCGAAAGCGGCAGTGGATGCCGGCGCAGCGATGGTAAATGATATCAGCGGCGGCAATATGGACAACCGGATGCTGCAAACTGTTGCTGCTTTACAGGTGCCTTATGTGTGTATGCATATGCAAGGCACACCCGAAAACATGCAGCAGGAACCGGAATACAATAATGTGGTTACCGAAGTACTTGATTTTTGTATCGCCAAAATAGCGCAGTGCCGCGAGGCAGGTATAAAAGACATCATTATTGACCCCGGTTTTGGATTTGGCAAAACCATTGCACATAATTTTTCGTTGTTAAAACAACTGCAGGCATTTGCTATATTGGACGTGCCGGTACTGGCAGGACTTTCACGAAAAAGCACAGTATACAAAACCCTTGGCACTACTGCCGAGGAGGCTTTAAATGGCACCACGGTTTTAAATACTATGGCATTAATAAATGGCGCTTCTATATTAAGAGTGCACGATGTTAAAGCTGCGGCAGAAGCTATTGCTTTATTTATGGCATATAAAAAAGCGCCCTGATTACAGGGCGCTTTTTTAAAATATCTTGGCAAGAAAATTATTTTCCTCCTTTTGAAGCAGCATTTTTAAGACTGTCCATCATTTTTTGCTGTGCTGCCTGATTCAGTCTATCCTGTTCATCCTGCTTAGCCTGTTTGGCTTCTTCGCTCATGGCATCTACCACTTCCATGTCAAATACTAATATCTGATCAGGATTAATACCGGGTTGTTTTCCCTGTTTGCCATAACCTAAAGAAGAAGGAATAAAAACTTTTGCTTTAGTTCCTTTTTTCATTTGCAATAAAGCATCTGTCCAGCCTAAAATTACCCCGCCTATTTGAGCTAACTGTACATCATAAGGCTGCAAATGACCAAATTTAGGATCAGTGTTTGAATCAAATAAATTAGTGCTGTCCAGTACATGGCCAGAGTATTTAACTGAGGCAATGTCTTTGTTGCTTAACAGTGCACCTGTACCTTCAGTTTCAATAGCTACATATGTACCCCATTTGGTTTTGGTAGCTTTTATACTATTTTTAGCCAGGTAGGCTTCAATAACTTTACTGTCTTTATCTATCTGAGCTTTATTGGTAGCCAAATCTTTTTCCACCAAACCCAGTTGTTTTTGGTACGCTTTTTCCATTGCCCCTTTCATGTGGGTTTTCTGAGCGCTGTCCATCTGTTCTTTGCTTTTGTAAATGTTCATCAGTTTGTAAGTCTGGGTAATGAACTGTCCTTTTTTAAGAAAAGGCGCGGCCTGTCCCTTTGACAAAATAGAATCTGTAGACACCCTGATTACGATACTGTCGCCAACATGTAATTCACGAAATGCTTCTTTAAAAGGAGAAGGCATTCCTGCAGTATCATAAGGACCATACTGAGGCATTCCTTCTTCACGGGTATCAAACAAAAGGCTGTCTTTATATTTAGCCAACACATTTAACTCAAGAAAGTTGCCGGTTTCTGCTTTTACTCCTTTACCATTACTGATCACTTTATACTGAGAACCGTCTTTTGCCTTTTTAAAAGGCGTGGTGCAGGCAGCCATAGCTACAGCACAAATTACCGTTACATAAATAATCTTTTTCATTCCTGTTTGTATTATATTTTTAAAATTGATAAGTACTTAATTCCGCCACGTTTTCTTTCATGGCCTGTTTAAATTTCATCACTACTTCTTCCAAGGGTTCTCTGTTGGCACCACCTGCGGCATTAAAATGACCGCCACCGTTAAAGTATTTACGGGCAAAAGTATTAACATCAAAGCCACCTTTACTTCTGAACGAGCTTTTTCTTTCTTCACCCCTGTCGATTATAATTGCAGCCAGCTTGATTCCTTTGATACTTAAAGGAAAATTTACCAGGCCTTCCGTATCACCGGTACGCATATCAAATTTTACCAGATCCTGTTGCGGTATTACTATTAAAGCAGTATTGTATTCATAAAAAATCTCCATCCTGTTCAGCAATACATTGCCGATAAATCGAAACCTGTTTTCTAAAAAATTATCAAACAGGTTTTCGTGAACCTGACTATGGTCAAAGCCTTTTTCTTTTAAAGCTGCCACCATTTTATGTACACTGGCAGTAGTGGATGGAAAGCGGAATGATCCGGTATCCGTCATGGTACCTGCATACAAACATTCAGCTATTTCTTTAGTTATCTTGTCTTCATGGCCCGATTCAACAATGAAATCGTATACCATTTCGCATGTTGAGCTTTTACCCGTATCACTGATGCCATAGGCAAACACTTCGGTTTGAGGCTCGCGGTGATGATCAATTAATACCCTTTGCCCTTTTGCTGCAGCCAGTTTTTCTTCCATCCGTTTAGTACGGCTGAGTACGTTAAAATCCAGACAAAATAACCAGTCGGCATTTTCTATAGCTGTAGCAGCCTTATCATTTGGGGCTTCAAAATCAAGCACCTCATTACAGCCGGGCATCCAGTTTAAAAAATTAGCCCAGTTAGTGGGTGAAATTACAGTAACCGTATGGCCAAACTGCCTTAAAAAGTGAGCCAACCCTAAAGTAGAGCCCATCGCATCAGCATCAGGTTTCTGATGCATGGTAATGATCACATTTTTAGGTTCAGGCAATAATGGAAATATCTGTTGTATTGGCAGCATAAAGAGGCGCAAAAGTAACGTAATATTTTCAGTTTACCGTTTTCAGTTTACTGTTTTCAGTTTGGGGTTCTTCCAAATCAGGGTCGTATTATCATAAAAAACTACACAAATTGGGTATAAACCGTAAACCATAAACCGAAAACTGATTATCTTTGCGCCTCAAAAATCAAAACAATGAGTAACAGAACATTTACAATGATCAAGCCTGATGCTACTGCTAATGGACATACAGGAGCTATTTTACAGATGATCAATGCAGCTGGTTTCAGAATAGTGGCAATGAAAATGACCCACCTGAGCACTGCTAAAGCCGGCGAATTTTATGCAGTACATAAAGAAAGGCCATTTTATGGTGAACTGGTTGAATTCATGAGCCGCGGCCCCATCACTGCAGTTATTTTAGAAAAAGACAATGCTGTAGCTGATTTTCGTAAACTGATTGGTGCTACAAATCCCGCAAATGCAGAAGACGGTACTATCCGTAAATTATATGCTACTTCTGTAGGTGAAAATGCGGTACACGGCAGTGACAGTGATGAGAATGCTTTAATTGAAGGCGACTTCTTTTTCAGCAAACTGGAGCAATTTTAATATTACCTTTTATTTATAGAAGCCGTTGAATTTATTCAGCGGCTTTTTATTTGGTACAGGTACAAAATAAAAGAGCCCTCCGGGGAACCAGAAGGCTGTAACTTAACTAAAAGCACAAACAAACTAAAAATTTACAGTAAAACTGTGTTTTACTGTTTCTATAACGCAATAGTTTAAACTATATTGCATTTTCAAATTATATGACTACCACGCTCACTATCATCCGTTATCCCAAACGATATATTTTTTTTGCTTTACTGGCGATGATGATTCATCGTTTTCCACTTTGGCTGAACGGGAATATTGTGTTCTTTAAGTTAATGGGTAGTGGTAAAAACGGCAGTTTTGATAAAAATCCCGACTGGCAGCAATGGGCCATTTTATCAGTAACTAAATCGAGATTTAAAGCCATACAGTTAAAAAATTTTACGGAAGAAATAGTACATCAAAAGCTGTTAGGTTCTTTTATAAGAAAATGGCTGGCTTTTTTTAAGTGCCAAACCATTACTTATTTACTTACCCCTATTGAAGGCCATGGCCGCTGGGATGGCAAAACTGTTTTTGGAGATTTACCAGCCAAAACAGATTATGAAGGCCGGATTGCAGTGCTTACCAGGGCTACCATAAGGCTTACAAAACTCAGCAGTTTTTGGTCAAACGTAGGTCCGGTGGCGGCGCAAATGCAGGGAGCCGAAGGCTTAGTAACTTCCTACGGTATTGGCGAAATCCCATTTATTAAACAGGCTACTTTTAGTATATGGGATAGTAAGGAGGCCATGAAAAGCTTTGCGTATCAGATGCAGGCACATAAAAATGTAGTACAACAAACCCGTAAACAAAATTGGTACAGTGAGGAAATGTTTGTTCGTTTTATCATTAACGGAGCAATTGGAAGTATCAATGGTATTAACCTGTTAAAAGGAAAGTTGTAGATTTGATATACACTAAATGATTTGGCCTGCCAGCCAGTACATTATATGAAAAATATAAAACTGATAGAAGTACCTTCCGAAATAGGTGCCGGAACCCGTGGTGCTAGTCTGGGCATAGATGCTATCAAGATTGCGGCACTGGACTTTATGAGTAATTTTTTTGTGCACTTCCCTTCTGAAAAAGTTCAGACAGAAAATCAATTGTTATTTGAACCCATTCAATCTCCTTATGCAAAAAGGATAAGTGGCGTGCTTACCACTTGCGAAAGAATTAGCAAGGCCGTGCATGATGCCGTAAAAAACAATTTTTTCCCAGTAGTACTCAGCGGCGATCACAGCAATGCCGCAGGAACCATTGCAGGTTTAAAAATGGCCAAACCCAAAAGCAAACTGGGTGTGGTTTGGATAGATGCACATGCCGATCTGCATACTCCCTACACCACCCCCAGTGGTAATATGCATGGTATGCCTTTGTCGGTAAGTATAGGAGAAGACAATACCGATTTTAAAGTACACGACCTGGATGAAAAAACAGTCAAGCTTTGGGAGCAATTAAAAAATATTGGCAAGATATATCCTAAAATTTTGCCCGAAGATATTGTGTTCATATCCCTGCGTGATTTTGAAAAAGAAGAAAAGCATGTTATAGAAAAACATGGCATTAAAGTTTTTACTACCAATGAAGTTAGACGTAATGGTGCCGAGATCATTTACCGTAAAGCCATCCGCTATTTAAGCGACTGCACCGATATTTATTTGAGTTTTGATGTGGACAGTCTGGATTCTTCTATCAGCCGCGGTACAGGAACACCTGTGAGTAATGGCTTAAGAGAAAGAGAAGCAGAAGACCTGATCAGTAAATTTATGCAGCATCGTAAGATTTGCTGTTTTGAAATTACTGAAGTAAACCCCACTTTGGATAAAGAAAATCTGATGGCCGAAATTGCCTTTAATATTTTACAAAGAAGTGTGAATGTACTGATGATGAATTAAGAAGTCAATAGTCAATGGTCAATAGACCATAGCCGGGTAAGTTGATTGAAAACCATTTATAATTTTGTCCCACTGTAAGGACCATCGACCATGGACTATGGACAAAGCATTACCACAATGAAAAAAGCAACCCTCATATTAACAATCATCTTATTTGCAATAACTGCCTCAGCGCAGCAAACATCGTATATCAGTACCATCAATACCTATCAAAAAAATTACGTTAAAAGCCATGAAGTGGTGAAAGGCAAAGAGCGTAAATTATTTCGTTTTTATACAGCCAATGAAACTTATAAAGTGCAATGCAAATTTGAAGCCCTGCATGATACTACAGTGCTGCACATGAAAACATCGGGCAAATCGATACCTGTTAAAGATTTTGTACGCTTTGGAAAATTAGTTTTTACTATACATGACACAGCGTTACAGTTAACCGTATACCAGTCTGTATCTTTAAAAGAAAACCCACAGTATAAAAACTATTTGTTTGTACCATTTACAGATATCACAACCGGAGATGAAACCTATGGCAGCGGGCGCTATATTGATATTCTTACTACTGATATTGTAAACAATAGTGCTGTTTTGGATTTCAATAAAGCGTATAATCCTTACTGTGCTTATACCACAGGATACAATTGCCCCATTCCGCCAAAAGAAAATTATTTACCGATTGCCATCAATGCCGGAGAAAAAACATTTGCAAAATATTTTGGGCATTAAAAAACCGGAACAAGTCCGGTTAAAATAATATTGTACCTCTCTTATAATCCTGCACCGATCTGTTTTTGTTTTTTCATTTTACTTAATGAAGGATCCAGTTCAATAGCTTTATCGCACATGGCCTGACCACGATCCTTCTCCCCTTTCTTAATAAAACATTGTCCGGCCTGATACAAAGCCTGCGCATCTTTCATATCCATTTCCATCAGCTTTTGTAAAAACTCCAGACTTTTATCGTAATTCTTTAATTGATAGTAAGCATCTGCAATATCTCTTAATAAGTCTTTATTACCAGGCTTTTTAGCCAATACTTCCATTAACAACTTTTCTCCTTTCTCCACTTCTCCGCTATAGATATATGAGAAGCCGAGGTTTTCCATAAAGTCGTTGCTTTGAGTAAAACCAGAAGCAATTGCTTTATTGAAGATAATCACTGCATTTTTATAATCGTTGATGGTATAATACAATAAACCCAGCTCGTGATACCAGGTGCTGCGGGTACTGTCGATATGCACTGCTTTTTCATAATAGAAAATAGCATTCTTTTCCTGCTCCATTTCTAAATAAGAACGGCCAAGGGTATAATTCAGTTCCGCATCATTGGGTGTTTTAAGTATCTGTGCCAGCAAAGCTTTTTCTGCCTTACCATAATCTTCCTGCTGAAAATAGCTGAGCGCCGTTATTTTAGCTGCATTGGCACATTCTTTACACAGTTGTGCCATTTCAATAGCTTTTGGATACTGACGATAATTATAATACAATTCCATCAGCTCTTTGATGGCAGATTGATTTTGAGGATCCAGTTCCCGGGCTTTGGCAAAATTGATGATGGCAGGATCGGTTTTACGCATTTCAAGGTTAGCATAGCCATTTTCAATATAAGCTGCTGTTAACTTAGGATCAAGCTTAATAGCCTGTTCAAATGCTTTTGATGCCATCAAAAAACGTTTGGCTGTTTTTTCTTCCAATCCTTTTTGATAAAAGTATTGTGCGCTGTCGGTGCTTTGGGCTATGGCTGCAACTGAAAACAAAGCAGTTACAGCTGTTAATATGTATTTCATAAAAGGATTGGCTCAAAAATTAGTCCACTATTTTAGTATCAATGCTCCTAACGCAGGAAGCTGTATATTTATTTCATAGCGCTTTTCCTTTTTATCCACCAATTCGCAAGTTATTTCCGGATTAAATACATCCCCGGTACCCCAGTATTTTTTAGCATCACTGTTAAAAATTTCTTTCCACTCCGGCTTATCGTATACGGTGATCTTCCAGTTATTTCTAATTACCGGCGTCATGTTTAAAATTACCAGTACATCGTCTTTCTTTTTCTTTCCTTTTCTGCGGTATACCATCACCGATTCGTTGCGGTGATTCAGGTCAATCCACTCAAAACCACCATTTTCAAACTGCAGTTCATGTAATGCCGGCTCCTCTTTATATAAATGATTTAGATCTTTCACACATTCCTTCATCATTTTATGGCAATCAAATTGCAATAACTCCCAACTCAGTTCACTCTTATAATTCCATTCTGTAGTTTGTGCAAACTCATTGCCCATAAACAATAATTTTGCTCCTGGATGGGTAAACATATACGAATACAATAAACGCAGGTTGGCAAATTTTTGCCACTCATCGCCGGGCATTTTGTATATCATGGGGCTTTTTCCGTGCACCACTTCATCATGACTTAAAGGCAGCATAAAATTTTCGTCGTAAAAATACATCATGCTAAACGTGAACTTATTCTGGTGGTTCGGACGGTATAATGGATCAATTTTAAAATAATCCAGCGTGTCGTGCATCCATCCCATCATCCACTTCATACCAAAACCTAAACCACCTTCTGTAGTGGGCCTACTGATCTTTGGCCAATCGGTAGCTTCTTCTGCTATCGTTTGTACATCCGGAAAATCGCGGTAGATGGTTTCGTTGAAATGTTTTACAAACTCGATAGCTTCTAAATTGCCATTGCTGCCAAAAGCATTGGGCTCCCATTCCCCTTCTTTTCGGGAATAGTCCAACCGTAAAATAGAACTCACGGCATCAACCCGTATACCATCAATATGAAATTTATCAAACCAGTATCTTCCGCTGCTGATTAAAAAAGATTTTACTTCACCCCGGCTGTAATTGAAGATATAACTGTTCCAGTCGGGGTGAAACCCTTTACGCATATCCGCATACTCATAAGTATGTGTGCCATCAAACATAAACAAGCCATGTGCATCATAAGGAAAATGCGAAGGCACCCAATCTAACACTACTCCAATATCGTTCTGATGAAAGGCTTCCACCATGGCCATAAAATCTTCGGGTGTGCCAAAACGTGAGGTAGCTGCAAAATATCCGGTACCCTGATAGCCCCAGCTGCCATCGAAAGGATGTTCCATTACAGGCATCAGCTCAACATGTGTAAAGCCCATCTCTTTTACATAAGGTACCAGCCGTTCGGTGATCTGCTGATAACTGTTCAAACTTTCTTCATCATCTTTTACCGGACGCATCCAGCTGGCCAAATGCACTTCATATACACTCCATGCAGCATTCAATGCGTTGTTCTTTTTTCTTTTCTTCATCCATGCACTGTCATTCCATTGCATGGTTTCGTCCCAGGCAATAGAAGCGGTATTAGGACGCACTTCCCAGTAATTAGCATAAGGGTCTCCTTTTTCTACTTTTACTCCTTTATAACCTGTAATATGATATTTATAAGCAGCTCCTTTTTGAAAATGCGGAATAAAACCCTCCCATATTCCGGATCCATCATGCCTTACATGCAAATGATGTGCAACAGGGTTCCATGCATTGAAATCACCAATTACAGTAACCATTGTTGCATTGGGTGCCCATACTGCAAAATAATATCCATCTGTTTCTAATATTGTTACACGATGACTACCAAATTTTGTATAAGCATTGTATAAAGTACCCGACTGATAGTTCTTTACATCTTCATCATTAAACAAAGAATAATTCCATACAGCTTTAGTACTGTCTATAAAAAATTGCTCTTCATATTTTTTTACTACTGGCTTCATGGTACTTGTTTTCTTTTTTGCCGTTGATGAGGTAGTTGTTGCCATTTATGGAATTGAAATTATAATGCATCACGGCTAAGCCGACTTTTGCTTTAACGTAAATTTATGAATTGTTATTTAGGTTTTCATATTTATTAAATTACTTTTAACTAAGAAATTAGTTTTCGCCATAAAAAACAAAATCAACCCCTGCTCATGCACAAACTAACTGCATTATTGCTATGCATTGCCGTACTTTCATTAAAAGCTTATTCACAAAACATAACAGTAACCGGAACAGTAAAAGATACTTCCGAAAAAAAAGCAGTAAAAAATGCTGTGGTAGCCCTGCTAACTTTAAAAGACTCCATCCTGTATAAGTTTACACGATCAGATGCCGAAGGTAAATTTGTACTTAAAAATGTAAAGCCCGGCAAATACATTTTTATGACAACACATCCCTATTTTGCCGATCTGCTGGATGATTTAGATATAAAAGATGAACCTACTCAGTTAGGCACGGTATCACTTACCAGCAAAAGCAAACTGATGCAGGAAGTGATTGTAAAAAGCGGTAGCCCGATAAAAATAAAAGGCGATACCACTATTTATACTGCCGACAGTTTTAAAGTAAGCGCCAATGCTGATGTGGAAGAACTGCTGAAAAAATTACCTGGTATACAGGTAGATAAAAACGGAACCATAAAAGCCATGGGCGAAACGGTAGAAAAAATATTGGTGGATGGAGAAGAATTTTTTGGTGATGACCCGGGGATGGCTGTAAAAAACCTTAGAGCAGATGCCGTAAAAGAAGTACAGGTATTTGATAAAAAAAGTGACCAGGCAGAATTTACAGGCATTGATGATGGTAAAACCCAAAAAACCATCAACCTTAAATTAAAAGATGATAAAAAGAAAGGCTACTTCGGAAAAATTGATGCTGCAGGCGGCCCTCAAAGCACTATCGACGACAGGTATAATACCAATACCATGCTCAGTTCGTTTAAAGGCAAAAGAAAAATTTCAGGATTTGTTTTAAATGGTAATACCGGACAGGATGGACTGAACTGGCGTGATAGTGAAAAATTTGGCAGCGATAATGATAATATGAGTATGAGCATGGATGATGAAGGTGGCATGATGATGACGATGTGGCGCGGGGGCAGCAGTGATGATGAGCCATACATAAATACAGACAATGGTTTTATTAAAAATACCAATGCAGGCATACAATACAGTAATAAATGGAACGACAAACTAAATCTGAATCTATCACCTAAATATAACAGTCAGATTTACAGCAACAATAAAATTGGATTTACTCAAATGCAGATTGCAGATTCGGCCATCAATACCAATGAAGCAACTACCACCAACGCAAACAGAAATAATTTTAAAACAAGCGCTACTTATGAAATAAAAATAGATTCCAACAGCAGCCTCAAATTAACAGCTAAAGCAAATTTCTATCATTCAGAAAGCGAAGAATTAACCAATGCCAGAACATCTGGTGATAAAAATATTTTGACCAACCAAAGAAATACTTCAATACAATCCACTTCCGACAAGCAGGCTTTTTACAGCAGTATACTGTACAAACATAAATTCAAAAAAGCCCGTAGAACCATCTCTTTTAATACCGACTGGAATTCACTCTCTACAAATGGTGAAAATTATTTAAACCAACATATCAACGATTATTATAACAGTACTGTAAAGGATATTAATCAATTAAGACAAACTGATAAAACCACCCAGAATATTTCAGCAAGATTGGTATATACTGAACCACTGAGTAAAAAGTATTCTCTGGAATTATCACATGAACTGTCATTAAATCATGGCAATAATAATCAGTTAACATATAGCTATAGCCCTTTAACAGGTAAGTATGATGCTTTTGTTGATACCATGTCAAATGATTTTAAACAATCCATAATAGTAAACAAACCTTCAATGAGAGTAAGTTATGGAGGCAAAAAAGTAAAGTTTAGTTTTGGAAGTGGTTTTGGATTCACTCATTTTGACTTAGTGGACAGAACATTTAATAAAGACTACCTGAGAGATTACACCAATTTCTTTCCTGCTGCAAGCCTTACTTACACTTATAAGAGTAATCACAGCATGCGGGTCACTTATAATGGCAATACCTCTCAACCCACAATTAACCAGTTACAGCCTTTACGCAATAATAACGACGATTTTAATCAATATATAGGAAACCCGGGGTTGAAGCCTTCTTTTTCAAATAGTATTAATGTTTCGCACAATGCCTATGATTTTCTTAAAGATATCTGGATGTACCAGTCATTCAACATCCGATCTACAAATAATTCTATTACTAATGGACGCACCATTTACCCTGGCGGCAAAACCATTTCTCAACCCATCAATACAGATGGAAATATTTCTGTAAACTTTTGGAGCGGAATAGGCTTTAAATTAAAGAAAGCTGATCTGAGGATGAATGTAAACCCCAATGTTAACTACAGTAAATTTGCTGACGTGATTAACGGAAAAACAAGCTTTTCAAATACGCTCAATTCCGGATTACAAGTGAGTGTTTCTAAATCAAAAGACAAAAAATACGATCTTACCTTAAGCAATGATTTTTCTTATAACAGAAATACCACTTCGCAGAATACAAAAATTAAAAAATTCAATACTAATAATATCCGGTTCGATGGAACTGTATATTATAAAAAAGTATGGTCTTTAGCCACAGATTTTAATTTTTTCAGCCGGCAGAAAACTGAAGATTTCCAAACCAATCTTACTAATACTTTATGGAATGCACGCATGCAGCGTACTTTTAAAAAAGATGTATTTACAGCCTATGTAATGATAAGAGATATTTTAAACCAAAACATAGGTATTGAAAGAAATTTT
>JBAXET010000063.1:0-15549 GCA_037140275.1 Ferruginibacter sp.
ATGTTTTGATTTGCCTGTTAATCACAAAGCCAGTTAAGCCTCTCTGCTTTTGAAGCATTGTTTTTCCAATTCAATGGTTGAAGGTTAGTGATGTCATCATCTCCTCCGTTGCTAACAGGGTTAATATGATCTATCTCCCAACCATAGGGAGCATTCCTGTCACCAAAACTGCTAAACTCCATAATCTGAGTACATTTATCCATTCGGAATTTTGCAGCATCAAAATCCTGAATGGTTCTACCTTTTTGCCATACCGCTTTAATTTGCTCAGAAGTCCATACCTGACCTGATGCTGTAGTGTTAGATTTTCTGCTCATGCTGTTATGCGTTATTGACATAACGAATGTACATTATTACTATATTTAAAAAGACAAATAGTTTAGTTTATTAAATAGTAATTTCCACATTTAATACACGCATTAGTCCTTAAATAATAAATAATTTAGTAAAAATAAAAACAAGATATTTTTTTAGACAAGTATTATCTAATCAATTTAGTATATCGGAAATAATTAGATTCAAGAAATGCTTAAAAATAATTATAGTATTTAATTATAGATTATGTTGCTGGTAAAAAAAATTGGATAAAAAAATTGCCAGACTTTTAAAAGCTGGCAATCCGAGATAGCAAGTTGATCTTTTATTTTACATTTCCTTTTACAGAAAATTCTGCTGTGGCTAATTCCACCATGGTACTTACTTCGTCAATCAGGGCATCATCATTTCCGCCAAAGCCGATACTGGTAAAACGTATATTGCCTGTTTTATCAATTATGAATTTTGTAGGGATACCTCTTACTTTAAAATCGGCTACTACTTTATCTTCATTATCCAGCAATACATGGAATGGGTAATTATTTTTCTTAAGAAAATCAGCAGCATTTTGTTTTTTATCACTTTCAGACTGCCAGGTATCTACAAAAAGAAACACCACATCATCTCTTGATTTTAATTGTTCCTGTACCGTTTTCATTGCAGGCATTGAGGCGATGCAGGGGCCGCACCAGGTAGCCCAAAAATCAACAATCACCACTTTACCTTTCAATCCTTCCAAACTAACATCATTACCATCCAAATCTTTCAAACTGAATTTTGGCGCAGGAGTATTGGTCTGTGTTTTTGCCAGTTCTGCTTTCTTTTTAATTTTTGCCGACATTTCCAGTTTTGCCAGATATTCCTGATAACCGTTTTCAGATTTATTTTCAGCTGTATACAGCGTTTTTAGGATGGCTTTTGTTTTTGAAGAGGCAGTGCCTTCTTTTACAAATTGTTCAATTTGTTTTTTTGTTTCTGCAGCAGGTAATACTTTTTCCATTAACTGGCTGTACCGTTCGTTGTATTCTGCATTTTTAAATTCGTTCATGGCTGCAGCGTCTTTAGCATAGGGCAAGCCTTTTGTATAGTCGCCGGTTTGATATAGGATGAATGAATAAGTATCGGCATACATGCCATACATATTTTTCCGTTGGCCCTGCCATTGTTTTGCAGTAAGATAGTCGGGTTGCTTTTCAGTGGGCTTCAGATTTTCTGCCTTTGCATAACTGGTGGCAGATAAAGACATTTGCTTTGCCTGTTCAATATTTTCATTAGCCTCTGCCATTGCCCAGGCAATATTATTGTCGTTTGAAGCAGCTGCAGCTTTGCTTAACTGTTTGTTCCATTCGCTGTAAGCATTGTAATCCTTGGCTTTTGCATAAGCATTGGCCATCTGAGATTTAAAGTTTTCGATGGTTTGTTTATTATCTGCGTTAAGCGGATACAGTGTAATATAGTCGTTGTACAGAGCCAGTTTTTTGGCGGCATCCTTTTCCATATAAAACTTATTAGCCGCTTCCATTTTTTTCCAGCTTCCATCAGGAAAAGTGGTTTTAAGTGCAGCTGATAAACTGTCTGCCTTAGCTTTTCTTTTATCCTGAGTATACCATTGAATGAGCGTATTATAATCTGTTTCGGTTAATTGCCCTTTATTTTCAAGGCCATCTAATTCACTTTGAATAAGTGGTACGGCAGCAGCTTTTTTAGCGCCTTTCAGCGACCATAGATAAGCATTTAAAAAGCCAGCATCTTTTTTCAGTTCAGGATGCAGTTGTATACCTTTTTCAAAAACATCAAAAGCTTTTTCTGCATTAAAAGTAATGCCGAAATATTCTTCACCATAAAAACGCTGAATATTATAGATGGTGGCATAATACTCAGTTACCGGTTCATTGCCCGAATTGTATACCGGTATATAATACCCTTTGCTGCCATTGATATCTTTTTCTTTACCTGCGCTGAATGAAAAGGCAATGCAGCTGGTTTTTTCACCAACAGTAAAACTGCCAGAGTAAGTAGTGCCTGTCTGAACAATTTTAGGTTCTGTAATCTTGTATTCACTGCCATTTAAGAAGTATACCACGATATCAATTTTCTTTTCATCAATCAGGGAACCCAGTCGCTTATTGTATGTAAAGCTTACTGTTTCTCCGGCTTTTGGAAACTGAGGTTTGAATGTAAGGGCTTCAAAACTTACCTGCGCATTAGCAATGGTAGTACAGGCCAGCAGCAGGGCGGCATAAAATAATTTTTTCATTCAGGGAGTGTTTTAATTGAGGAATAAATATACCATCAAAAGCCTTGGCCTCAAATTAATAAACGTTAAAATTGTATGGGTGGTGTTTAGTCAAATTGTTTGCATTTTAATGCAACTGCTTAGCAACTTGATTTTTTCTTATAAACCAGGCAAGGGTAAATGAAGGAATAAAATCGGTGAAAGGGATGATCTCTTCTAAAAAATTGAGTGTACCACCAATCAATCCGAAGCGGCCACCAAATAACAAATAAAAAACAAATCCGGAAATGGGTGCCCAAACAATATCGGTAAACTCTGTTAAGCCGGGGATAATATAACTAGCCATACCAATCAGATCCATGATGATGCAGATAGCAAGATTGGGGACGAATATTTTTTCCTGTTTCATGTGGTATGTAGGTTAGGGTTGTTGAATATATTTGGTAATCAATCCATCAATTCCCCTGCCATTTATAAAATCCGATAGGTATTTTTTTATTATTTCCGCATTTATATCCAATAAACCTTCTTTGTGCAATTCTTTTATCTGTAAGCTTTCGGTAATAGATAATTTTCCATCCAATATAAATCCAATACAAATAAGCAATTGACACACTTCTTTTTCTTCTTTACCTGCAGCATGCAATTTTTGATAATACCCCTTCTCCAGCCAGTGATTGTCCTTAGGTGTAATGTTATAAATTTCAAATAAATTTTTAGTAAGAATAAAATGATTTTGATGAAAATCTCTTTTGCTTATTGCAATATATTGCAGTGTATCGTACAATAATATTTTAAATGCATCGGTAGGTTCCTGATCTTTTCGGATGCGGCCGCAAACTTCTTCAATTAAATTTTGCCCCATAATAATTACACGGGTTTCTTTTAAAATTACTTTGGTACCATAGGCATTCCATGCAGCAAAGATGGGAATGCCGGCAAAGTCTTGCACCGCTATTACTGCATAACGCCCCAGTACACGTTGTATCAGTATTTTAAACAACATATTGCTGAGCGTAGCTTTTAAAATAAAAAAGAAGTTCCATGCAAACAATGCTTTTTTATTGATGCCCTGCAAAGGATCAATCCCATATTTTAAAATTTCTTTGTTCTTTTTTTCAATGCCAATGTTGATGAGTAAATTACGTTTGTTTATTTCTTTTTTAGATTGATAGTTGAGAAATCCTGTAGCTACTGCTATTTCATGTGCACACCAGATGTTTAAAAAAGTGAGCAGCATTATTTCTATAATAACCAGCACCAATGTATATACCAACATCACTACAGGCACTGTAAATGTTTTTCCAAATAAATGAATATCGGTGTTTGGAAATAAATGCGGAAAAGCATATTGCGGTACATACAGCAATACCACACCCATGGTTCCAAAAAAAGTAGCGGACCACACTCCAATTTTTTCTTTGATCCGTATGGTTTTTATTTCATCTTCTGTTAATAAGAAAAGCTGGTTGTCAGTATTTACTTTTCTAACAGGGAGTAATCGGTAAAATAAATTGTAGATAGGTTTCACCAATGCAAAATAGCGGATTAATTGAATACAGAATTCAATAAATCCGCTATTTATAGTGTACGATAAAAATAGAATAAGTAAGAAGTCAGTTGCTAGTAGTCAGTCGGCCATTATCCTCCCTACAGCTTCACCTCTATCACCTTCTTATGCTTTCTGCTGCTATAAAACCCATTACATAATTTAAGCAGGTGTTTAAAGTTACAAATGTTTATGGGCTGGCAAAAAATGTTTATTTTACAGATCACAACGATTACTTATGACTGCTACAACACAACGCTTCACCGCACTGGATGTATTCAGGGGAATGACGGTTTGCTTTATGATTATTGTAAATACACCGGGTAACGGAGCCACTACATTTTCGCCCCTGCTTCATGCACATTGGAATGGATTTACACCAACTGATCTTGTATTCCCTTCTTTTTTATTTGCGGTGGGTAATGCAATGAGTTTTGTAATGCCTAAATGGATGTCTCTTTCACAGAGTCGGGTGTTGCTGAAAATTATTAAAAGAACAGCCATTATATTTTTACTGGGTTTTCTTATGTACTGGTTTCCGTTTATGAAAAGAGATCTGACAGGAAATTTTATTTCTTTTCCATTCACTGATACCAGGGTGTTTGGTGTGCTGCAGCGAATTGCTTTATGCTATGGCATTGCATCTTTGATTGTTTATTACTGCAAACCTAAAACGGCTGTGATGATCAGTATTGTTTTTTTAATTGCTTACTGGATCATACTCTATGCTTTTGGCGATGCGGCTGACCCATTGGCTATGCAAACTAATGCAGGTTCGCATTTAGATATGTGGTTATTGGGCGAAAAACATTTGTATCATGGAGAAGGTGTGGCATTTGATCCGGAAGGCTTATTAAGTACGATGCCAGCAGTAGCCAACGTAATCGGGGGTTACATTGCAGGAAAATTCATTCAGCAAAAAGGCAATACTTACGAGGGACTAACAAAATTATTATTTGTTGGAGCAGGACTATTGTTTTTGGCCTATTGCATAAACCTTAATTTCCCTGTCAATAAAAAATTATGGACCAGCTCTTTTGTTTTACTAACTGTAGGACTGGATTGTATCATTTTATCTGCATTGATTTATATCATCAGCTTTAAAAAACAAACCGGTTTCACATATTTTTTTGAAGTTATGGGGCGAAATCCATTATTTATTTATTTGTTATCAGAACTGGGGGCCACACTTCTTTATTTTTTCAGGGCTGATACAAAAATCAGTTTATATCAATGGGGGTATACCAATCTTTTTAAGTGGACAGGAGATTACCTGGGCTCACTGTTATTTGCAATAAGTTTTATGCTTTTATGCTGGCTGGTGGGGTATGTGTTAGATAAAAGAAAAATATACATCAGAGTATAAAATCTTTTATCGTGAATTAACCTATCCGGATTTGGTTGGTGAGTCACCAACCAAGACATTAAATTTTATTTAATCACTTTTCTTTTCAGATAAGTACTGTAATCGGTTAACTGGGTTTCATAATCTTCATGCATCAGGGGAGAAGTAAGTATGAAGTCTGCAGTAGCCCTGTCGCAGGCCAGTAAAATATTCCAGGCCACACCCAATCTTAACAAGGCCTTTACATCACTGTCATGTGCCTGTGCTTCCATGGGATCCCAGAAAAATATAAGCACATCAATTTTGCCTTCTGCAATCATAGCACCAATCTGCTGATCTCCTCCGAGTGGTCCGCTCAGCATTTTCATCACAGGACGATCCAGCTTTTCTTCCAATAATCTGCCGGTAGTACCTGTGGCAATTAATTCATGTCTTGCCAGCACCACTTTATTATGCTCAGCCCATTCTATCAGGTCTTTCTTTTTATTATCATGTGCCACTAATGCGATTCTTTTTCTGCTGCCGATTTTTCTTATTTCATTCATTGGTAATAAATTTATGTATACTCTATTCCGGAGAATACATCTGCTAAGTTAGGATTGTTTGTAGCGCAATTTACTGCAGGGTGTTTATTTTAGTAAGTAATTTATCGGCAAGGCTTGCATCCAGCTGCGGCAACAGATCGTACATTTTATTGGCATTGTATTTATCTTTTAGAACAACATATACCAAACCCTTGTAGTAAATAGGTAATTTTTGTTTTGGATTAAGTGCAAGTCCGTTATCAAATGTTTTTAATGCTTCGTAGTTAAGTCCTTTCATGTACTGGGCATAGCCCAACTCTGTATAGGCAGCCTGAATAGTTTTGTCAAGTTGCAGTGCTTTTAAAAGATAAGTGATTGAGCTGTCATAATTTCTAAGTTCATTAAAACACCAGCCCATTCCAAAATGTGAACCTGCGCTGGAAGGATTATTTCGTATGGCCACTCTGTAATTCTCAATGGCTTCGGTGGTTTTAGCCGGCGCATAGTTTCTCCGGTACACATCACCCATACCTTTATAGGCAGTACCATTTAATGGGTTAATCCGAAGTGCATTTTTATATGCTGCAATTGCTTCGTCATTTTTTTTAAGACTGTAATAGGCAAAACCCAATTCATTGTAACTGTTAACGGTTGGTTTTAGTGCAATTGCTTTATTCAGCCATTCCAAGGCTTTGTCATAATTGCCTTTACCATTATACAAGTATCCTGCCTCGTAACAAGCCTGTTCCTCTTTATTGTCCAGCGCATAAGCTTTTTCATAGGCAGTAATGCCTTCTTCATTTCTTTTTAAACTCTCATATACATCCCCCAGTTGTTTATAGGCTCTGGCATAATCTGGTTTTATGGTAACCGCCTGATTCAGATAATTCAGCGCTTCTGTATAGTTTTCTTTCTTCTTGTACGCATAACCCAGTTCCTGTAATGCAAAGGCATAGTCTTTTTTTAACTGTATCGCTTTTAAAAGCCTGTCTATTGCTTTATCAAAATTATTCAGTTCATTGTATGTCCAGCCAGCCCTGTAAAATGCTTCTGCATAATTATTATCCAGTGCAATGGCTCTTTCAAATGCTTTTGATGATTCAGTAAACCTTGAGGAGTCATTTAACGCAATCCCTTTATTAAACCACTCTTTGGAAGTTGTTTGGGCATTGATGGTTACACTGCATAAAATAATAAGCAGCAGGCTTGAAAAAAAGCGTATCATAATGTAGATTTTTTATTAAAACTAACTAAAACTGCCCTTTTTACCATACCCACCAACCCGTAATTTCATGGTTATTTAATGCGGAAACCCCAGTTAAATGCCGTACCTTTGCACCTCAAAAAAATAGGGTAAAAAATATAACCTCGTTGGTTGTCAACCTTTTACCTGAACAATCAGACAATGAATATTCGTAACATCGCCATTATTGCCCACGTAGATCATGGCAAAACAACGCTTGTAGATAAGATCCTGCACAGCACAAATATTTTTCGTGATAACCAGGAAACTGGTGAATTGATAATGGATAACAACGATCTTGAAAGAGAAAGAGGGATCACCATTTTCAGTAAAAACGTTTCTGTTACTTACAAAGACGTTAAAATTAATGTGATTGATACCCCTGGTCACAGTGATTTTGGCGGTGAAGTGGAAAGGGTATTAAAAATGGCTGATGGTGTGTTATTGCTGGTAGATGCTTTTGAAGGGCCAATGCCTCAAACCCGTTTTGTATTACAAAAAGCATTGCATTTGGGATTACACCCAATTGTGGTAATCAATAAAGTGGATAAGCCTAACTGCCGTCCCGATGAAGTACACGATGCAGTTTTTGAATTGTTCTTTAATCTGGATGCTACTGAAGAACAGCTGAATTTCCCTACCATTTACGGTAGTAGCAAAAATGGCTGGATGAATACATCACTTACCGAAATTGATAATATCTTCCCTTTACTGGATGCTATTTTAGAGCATGTACCGGAACCAAAAGTAAATGAGGGTACTACTCAGATGCAGATCACTTCATTAGATTACTCTTCTTTCCTTGGAAGAATTGCAGTAGGTAAAGTGGCCCGCGGTACTATCAGAGAAGGTCAGCAAATTGCTTTGGTACAAGCTGATGGCGGTATTAAAAAAATGAAAGTAAAAGAACTGTATACTTTTGAAGCTTTGGGTAAAAAGAAAGCTACAGAAGTAAGTGCAGGTGATATTTGTGCCATAGTAGGTTTAGAAACTTTTAATATTGGAGATACTATTTGTGATGTTGAATTTCCGGAAGCATTACCGGTAATCAGTGTAGATGAACCCACCATGAGCATGATGTTCAGTATCAATAACTCTCCTTTCTTTGGTCGTGAAGGTAAATTTGTTACCTCCCGTCACTTAAGAGACAGGCTGATGAAAGAAACTGAAAAAAATCTGGCACTTCGTGTAGAAGATTCTGATAGTGCGGATAGCTTTTTAGTATATGGTCGTGGTATTTTGCACTTAGGTATCTTAATTGAAACCATGCGCAGAGAAGGATTTGAATTAACAGTGGGTAATCCACAGGTGTTGGTTAAAGAAATTGACAGTAAAAAATGTGAGCCCTATGAAAATCTGGTGGTGGATGTACCGGCAGAATTCAGTGGTAAAGTAATTGACCTGGTTACACAACGTAAAGGTGAAATGCTGATTATGGAAAGCAAAGGCGAAATGCAGCACCTGGAATTTGATATACCTTCAAGAGGTTTAATTGGATTAAGAAGTAATATGCTTACCAATACTGCAGGCGAAGCTGTAATGGCGCATCGTTTTACCGACTACCGTCCATGGAAAGGTGTTATTCCGGGCAGAAGTAATGGTGTATTGTTATCTAAAAATACAGAAAGAACAACGGGTTATTCAATTGATAAATTACAGGACAGAGGAAGATTTTTTGTTGATCCGGGAGAAGAAGTTTACGCAGGCCAGATTATTGCTGAGCATATTAAGCCAGGAGATTTGAATGTGAATGCTACTGAGCCAAAAAAATTAACCAACCACCGTGCAAGCGGTAGTGACGACGCCAGTAAGGCAGCTCCAAAGATCATGATGACTTTGGAAGAATGTATGGAATATATTCAGCAAGATGAATGTATTGAGGTTACGCCTAAAAGCATTCGTATGCGTAAAGTAATACTTGACGAGAACGAACGCTCAAGGGTATCTAAGCAAATGAAGAGTGAACCTGCATAATATTTAGCACTAGTAAAATAAAAAATCCTCCGTTATTTAACGGAGGATTTTTTATTTGTGGTAATATACTTTCAGTAGTGCAGCCATTTTTTCTTCATAGGGTTGTGGGTATTTTTGAATGAAACTTTTATAAGCATGCTCGCCTAAAATCTGCCAATTATCTTTTTGCTGCCAGCATTCTTCTAAAACTGCATCAATATTTTCTGATGTAGCATTCTCGCAAACAAAGCCGTTAATACCATGCTCCACCCATTTTTTCATATCCCCAACATTACTAACTATACATGGTCTTGCCACAGCCATTGCTTCCACAACACTTATCGGCATTGCATCTATATGTGTAATTTGAAAAAGAAAATGACAATCACTAAGCACTTGCTTAACATTACTTGTATACCCTTGTAACACTATCTTATCATTTAAACCACGGTCTTCAATAAGTTTTTTTAAAAAGGCTTCATCTTTCCCTTTTCCGTATAGATGTAAAACCCAGTTTCTGTCTTTCCATTTTTCTGCGGCTAAAGTTTCAATTAATATATCCTGTCCTTTACGGTAAATATCCAACTCGGCGAGCATGACCCATAAATAATTGTTGTTTTTTAAAGAAGGATAACTTGTTTTTAATGCCGGTGGTTGAAATGTAATGGGGTTATAGTAAACAACTTGATTGGGTACAGTAATATCAAAATTTGTTTTAAGTACTTCAAAAATTTTATCTGCCAGTGCAATGTTAACGGCTGCTTTAATTATCCATTGCTGTAAAAGGGTTTGTTTACCAGCGGGTAATTTTGCATTGCTATTGTAATTGTGGTAACAGATTGCATATTTATTCAACCTTTCATGTAATCTTTTAAAAGGCCCATGTATCACTTCCTCCCATCCGCCCTGGTTTACCAAAACAAAATCAAATTTTTCGAAAGGAACTTTTTTAATACAAGCCTTTAGTTTCCATTTACCTAAAAAACTTTTTAAAACTTTTTTTTGTGGCAATAGATAAAGAGTACAACCTTTATTTTGTAGCACCTGTAATTTATTTTTTTTCTCTTCCCAGTCATAACAACAAATACTTACTTCGTATCCGTTACTACACATCCATAAAGCGGTTTTATACCAAAGTTCCTCACTGCCGCCCCAGGCACTGCCGTTCATTAAAGAAAAAAATAGTACTGATTTCATTATACCTTTTTTGCTACTACTATATAGTTAAGGGTCCAAACATCATCACGGTATTTTTTATCTGCCCAAACGGCAAACTGGTTAATAAGCCAGGTAAATTTAAGTTCTAAAAAAAATATTTTTAAAATTTTAGCCCTTACTGTTTTGTATTTAAATGTGGAGTATACGGTGTTAAGCATCATTTGAAACATAGCCGCCCATTTACCTCCATTCGCTTTTATATATCTGACTTCAAAACCGCTTTCTTCAAATAGTTCCATTAATCCATGTTTGCTTATTCTGAAAAAATCATATGGCTCTTCATGTAATTCCCAGGTAAAAGGCACTGTTAAAATAATATTTCCTCCTGGCTTTAAAACCCGGTAAGCTTCTTTAATCATACTGTGATGATCATATACATGCTCTAAAACCTGTGTAGAAAAAATGGTATCAAAACTGGAGTCGTTATAAGGTAAAGCCGAGGCTAAGCAGATCGTATCAACCAGTTGTTCTGTACTTTGTGTTACATCGCAACCTGTACTTTCGGTTGTTAATGGGGCATACCATTCTTTATAAGGTTTATTACCACAGCCCACATCAAGCAGGCTGCCTTTGGCATAGTTGTTTAGCGCTTCTTTTATATCCTGCATTAAAAAATACAAATGAATATAATCCGGCGATTTTTTCTTTATAGCCACACCCTTTAGCCGGGGCATTTCCTGACGCATAAATGATTATTTTTAAAACAGTTTCACAAATTGTAGCTTCGTTAATAAAAATAGGGTTTTTAAAAACAACATGTCAAGATTTTCTACATTAAAAAAGTATTTAGGCTTTAAAGAAGCACTGGCTGTTTATATTAAGCTAAAAACAAAAAAACTTGAGCGAGTAAAAGTGAATAATTTAAAGCACTTTTTTAAAATGCGGAATAATCCTTATGATTATGCCACTTTTGAGGAGGTAATTTTACAACAAACCTATAATATACCCTTAAATTTTTTGCCCAAAAATATTATTGATGGTGGCGGAAATATCGGACTAACTGCATGCTTTTTTGCCACAAAATTTACAGGAGCAACGATTGTATCTGTTGAACCAGATGATGATAATTTTAATATTTTAAATGACAACATAAAACCCTATTCAAATATTTCAGCCATAAAAGCGGGTATCTGGAACAAGAGTGCTTATCTAAAAATCACTAATACAACAGCTGGCAACAATGCTTTTACTATTGAGGAAACCCTTAGTCCAGAAACCGGCACTTTGAAAGCACTTAGTATAACTGATATAATGGCAAAAATGAAATGGGACTATATAGATATTTTAAAATTAGATATTGAAGGTTCAGAGAAAGAAGTTTTTTCTGATGATTTTGAAAACTGGTTGCCCAAAACAAAAGTAATAGTAATTGAATTACACGATGCAATGAAACCCGGTTGCTCCAGGGCTGTATTTGCTGCTGTAAACAAATACAATTTTTCATTTAATTTTAAAGGCGAAAATATCATTTTCACCAATTTATCTTTTGAAAATTAATGCCGACATAAATAATTTATTGCACAAATACTTTGATAAAGTATTTGTGGTGTCTGTGCCACGTTTTACAGAACGGCATAAGCAGCTTGAAAAGCATTTAGAAGGTTTGACTTTTGATTTTTTTTGGGGTGCAGATAAGCTGAAGATTGATTATAATACAGCTAAAACAGATGGCACTTACGATGAGCAAAAGGCACAAAAATTTCAACGCCAGAGTAAAGCACTTAACCTTGGAGAAATAGCCTGCTCAGTTTCTCACCGAATGATATATGAGGAAATGTTGAAACAGAACTGGCAAAAAGTACTGATTCTAGAAGATGATATTTTACCATTGTACAATAATTTTGCTCAGTTGCCGGATGCCATAGCTGAATTACCTGCAAATTGGGAGTTGGTATATTTAGGTTATTTAAAACACGAAAAAATAACCGCAGCGTTAAAACGCAAACAAATGTGGTATAAAATTTTAAGCAGGCTTGCCCTGATGAAATGGACATACAAAATGGTGACTAATCTTTTACCCAAACCCTACAGCCAACATTTAAAAAAAGCAGGTTTTCATGATTGTACTCATGCATATGCTATAACGCAGCAGGCGGCAAAAAAACTACTGGCGGCACAAACACCTGTAGTGTACCGGGCAGACGACCTGCTATCGTCAACAATTATGAAAGGAGAGTTGAATGCGTTTGTAACTGAACCAAAGTTTTTTGATCAAGAATCATTTCATGATAAAAATATCATTTCAGAAATAAGATAGGCATCTTATTGCTTCATATCAATTTTTTTGCGAAGTGCATCTGCCGATTTGGAATTGATCTTTTTTAATTCTTCAAACATTTTTTCTGCACCGGCTTTATCATTTAATTCCAGATAACACAGGCCACTGTAATAAAGCGGTTGTTCAGTTACCGAGATGGCAATATTTTTATTAAACTGGTCAATGGCTTCCTGATAAACTTTTAAACTACGGTAGGCATGAGCCAGTTCGTTGTAAGCCGGCCTGTATCCGTTATCCAACTGAAGCGCTTTAATACCGTATTTGATAGCTTCTCTGTAATATCCTTTATCGTTATTGCACCAGGCCAGACTGTACAAAATAAGCTTATTGGTACTGTCTATTTTATAAGCATTGGTAAAATTCACAATGGCATCATCAGAGTTTCTGATATAATCTCTGTAAATAATACCCAATAAAATATGTGCATTAAGAAAAGCAGGTTTTGCTTTTAAAGCCCTTTTTAAAACAGCGATAGCGCTGTCATTCATACTAATTTTTAAAAACAATGAGCTTAATTCCAGATTGGCAGAATCGAATTTTTTGTCAATCGAAATGGCTTTTTTATAGGCTGCAATAGCATCATTAAACTGGCCTTTGGCTGAATATTGTTGTGCAACTTTAAAAAATGGAATGGCTTTGGGATTGGGCTGTGCCATTACGCCCACAGTGGTTAAACTACTGATTATAAGGGCTAAAAAATATTTTACCATCTGTTAAATAATTTTGCTGCAAAATAAGTGCAAGTTTAGGTTTTACAAGCAGGATTTTATAAAATTTCTGTTAAACAGTCCTTTGGTCAAGGCTTTAGTTTAGTAACTTTGCAGCCATACATGAAGAAAATAGTTACCATATTGGTTGTACTGGCTTTTATTGCAATCAGCAGTCCTGATGCAAGCGCACAATGTTCTGTTTGTACTAAAACAGCTTCTCAATTGGGTGAAAAGCCTGCGTTGGGTTTAAATCAGGGTATTTTATACCTGATGTTTGCACCTTTTGCCATAGTGGGTGTGGTAGCCTACCGTTGGTGGAAAAACCATAATGACAGCTCCGCCCAGGAATAAATACAACTTTTTACCTGATTATTTACTTAAGTTTATTATGACTGCCATCGCAGTAAGGTGGCGTTTTGGTTTGTTTGCACTGGCAAAACCATACTTCTTCTTCTTTTTCAAATTCTACTTTTAAGCTTTTATAGGGGAGTATAGGCTCATCATTTTCGTTAATGGTATGCGCAATTTTTTTATGTACCCCATCACAAAAAGGTTGTTTTTGGCTAAGGCCACAGGTACACCAGGCATAAATTTTTCCGGGCTGCACATTCATCATGGCAGGTTCTTTTTTAGCTATATGAGGCAGGTCTTTGTTAGGTATAATGTCCATGCTAGTAATTTTTTATAAAGCGGTATAAATTAAAATTTTTTCCTTCTGCTTCAATATCATTTTTCAGCTTTTCCTTGCTAACATCTTTCATGCGCTTTTGTTCAATTAAATGAAATGCTTTTTCTGCCATTAGCCAGTAATGCAGTTTATTTCCGGTATTGTGCTGCTGAATATCAGCAATTACCTGCCATAATTCTTCTACTCCTGATTTTTGAGAGGCAATGGTTTTTACCACAGGTACCGGTGCTGTATGATTGCTGAATGCAGGCGCCAGCATCAGGCGTAAATTTTTTACAAATAATTCTGCATCGGGGCGGTCGGCTTTGTTTACCACAAAAACATCTGCAATTTCCATTAAACCGGCTTTCATGGTTTGCACTTCATCACCTGCTTCGGGTACCACCACCACCACGGTAATATCTGCCAACCCAGCAATTTCAATTTCACTTTGACCCACACCCACAGTTTCTATAATGATATAATCAAAAGTTGCAGCTTTTAGCAGGTCGCTGATCTCAATAATTTTAGGATGTAAGCCGCCTAAAGAGCCTCTGGTGGCCAGCGAACGGATAAATACATTGGGATTATTATACCATTCACTCATTCGGATACGGTCGCCCAGTAATGCGCCTAAATTAAAAGGAGAAGAAGGATCTACACAAATCACCCCTACTTTTTTTCCTGCATGGGTAAGTACGCTGATCAATGCATCTACCAGAGTACTTTTTCCTGCACCGGGAGGGCCGGTAATGCCAATTACCGGAGTGGAAGAAGGGGGTAATTGCTCCAATAAACTCCCGTAGCCCTCCATTTCATTTTCAATTATTGAAATGCATCGGGCAATAGTTTTGCTGTTGCCCTGTTGTATTTCGTTTAACTGTTGCTGCCACATGCAGCAAAGTAACAAATTAATTTTGAGCAGTCGTTTAAGTTGTTGCTCTTTATTGTTTCTTTGCAGAACAGGAATAAAGCACTGCACAGAATTTCATCATGCCACTATCGGTAGTTATAATAACAAAGAACGAAGCCCATATTATTGGCACTACTCTGCAAAGTCTGCAGGGTATTACCGATGATATTATAATTGTAGACAGTGGCAGTACCGATGATACTATTTCCATTGTACAGCAGTTTGGAGCAACCGTTATTAATACCGGATGGGATGGTTATGGCCAGAATAAAAACAAGGGTATTGAAGCGGCTAAGCACGACTGGATACTGAACCTTGATGCAGATGAAGCTGTTGATGACATTTTAAAAGCAGCCATCGCAACACTTGACCTGGAGAATGAAAATGCCGTATATCAGTTTAAATTCAAAAATTATTTTTGCAATAAGTGGATCCGTTTTGGCGAATGGTCGGGTGATAAACATATCCGCCTGTTCAACCGCAAAGCCGTGCGATGGAATACAGCAGCTGTACACGAAGGGCTTACATTACAAAACAGCAATACAGTAATAACCCTGCCGGGTAATGTACTGCATTATACCACGCAGCATATAGATGA